>CAZXBV010000072.1:0-2434 GCA_964639155.1 uncultured Methanotrichaceae archaeon | reverse complement strand
TGCCAGTTGGGCGGAGCTCCTGTAGCGGAAATTCCAACTTCAAAGGAGTATTTTCCTGGCGGAATATCCCCTGCCTCAACCTTTAGCTGGCAGTCGAACTCTTTAGTGGTACCTGAATCGACCCATTTGGTGCAACGGGGTCCTGCTATCGAGATACCTTCTGATATGTTCCTGAACTTAAGGCCAGCATAGGTGCTCTCACTTCCACCGTTTTGGATCTGGACCGAGAAGTTGGCGTCTTTGCCAGATGTGACGTAGACTTTGGGGACGTCAACAATCTCGAAGTAGACCGAGGCACTCGCTTGGCCTGCAATCAGGGTCACCAAGAGAAGCGACAAGATTCGGTTCATGGTCTCTTATTGTCTGGAATGCGGTTAAATATTTTCGGAGAATATCCTGTCAGGAGGGTTTCCCAGGCCATGACCGGGTACCACGGCCTGATCGCGGTCGCGGTGGACGGCTTTCTTGGCACCAACTTCAGCACACTGCATACCGCCTGCTCCGGCCTAAGGGGCTGGCTCGCACCAAAAGAACTATTATTATACAGGACTCTAACGTTATCTCATGACCCGCCAAATTCGATGTGACTCCTGCAATATAGGCAAATCCGGCAGGGACATGATACTGATCGTACTTGCGATCCTGATCGTCATCCTGTTCTGGAACGTCCTGGGAGTTCTCTTCAGGTTCGCCCTCTTTGCCATCGTCGTCTATCTGGCCTACAGGGTGCTCCAACACTACTTCTAAAACGAGGGCGTGCTGGACTGTATAGTATTCACCGTTAATGATGGGCCAATCGATCAGACCGATCCTTCCACCGGCACGAACTTCGTCCCATAATAGATGATACCTCGGTCACCTTCTTTTCCCAGTATCCTGAAGACCGGTTTCACCCTCATCCCGATCTCTACCTCTTCGGGGTCTACGATGACCTGGCCGGTGAGCCTGGGACCTTCATCCAACTTGATTATCGCAAGAGTGTAAGGCGTCTGCCTCTTGAAGTCTTCAGTCGAATTGTAGATTACCGTGTAAGTGACCACAATTCCAGTTCCCTTGAACTTGTAGTCTTCCATTTGGGCTGCCCTGCGGCAGTTGGGACAGATGCTTCTTGGCGGAAAATAGTACTCGTCACAGTTAGAACAGTGCGTTCCCACGAGGTTGTACCTCTGAGGGATGTGTCTCCAGAATCGTGGTGCTGCCGACATTTCATCGCCTCGACATTATGTGAACCAGGGCGGTGCCGCCGCACCCCCCGACGTTGTGGGTAAGACCAATATTTGCCCCTTCAACCTGACGCTTTCCAGCCTCGCCCCGAAGCTGGAGCACGATCTCGTAAGCCTGCTTTATCCCGGTCGCGCCAACTGGGTGACCACATGCCTTAAGCCCGCCAGAAGTGTTGATGGGAAGCTTGGCCCCTATATGGGTGACCCCTTCTTCGGCTGCTTTTCCGCCTTGCCCCTTCTCAAAGAACCCGATGTCTTCGATTGCTGCAATCTCTCCTATGGTGAATGCGTCGTGAACCTCAGCAAGATCGATATCTTCGGGACTGAGTTTGGCCTGTTTAAAGGCGCGCTTTGCCGCATAAACTGAGGCGTCCAATGTGGTGATATCTCTTCTATCGTGCAAGGCCAAAGTGTCGCTCGCCTGAGCTGTAGCCAAAACCTCGATCGGAGTGTCGGTGTACTTTTTGGCAATCTCGGTGGGCGCTAAAACCACGGCTGCCGCACCATCGGTTATGGGAGAACAGTCCAAAACCCTGAGGGGGTCTGCAACGAGCGGTGATTTGAGGACCTTATCTACCGAGATGTTCATGTGATACTGAGATATGGGGTTCATGTTTCCGTTATGATGGTTCTTTACAGCAACCTCTGCCAGCTGTTCCTGTGAAGTTCCGTACTGGTGCATATGGAGCCTCGCGATCATTGCGTAAAGGGCCGGAAAGGTTGCCCCAAAGAAGCATTCCCACTCTCTGTCAGCGGCCGCAGCCAAAGCGTCGGCTGCAGTCCCTCCCGAGACGTCGGTCATCTTTTCAACTCCAGCGGCGATTACTATATCGCTGTAGCCACTGGCCACCGCCAAAACGGCCTGCCTTAAAGCAAGACCTCCAGAGGCACATGCAGCTTCGACCCTTGTGCTGGGAACGTGAAGTCTGGTGAGTCCAGCGCAGTCTGCGATCAGGGCGCCTATATGCTCCTGTTCCACAAACCTGCCGCCGCTCATGTTTCCAACGTAGAGAGCGTCGATCTCCTCGCCGCCGACGTTGGCATCTTCGATTGACATGATCCCCGTCTCGACGACAAGGTCACGCAAAGAATCGTCCCACCTCTCTCCAAATCTGGTGCAACCGGCTCCGATAATCGATACGGATCTCATAGTGATCACAGCCTTAACTTGCCCTTGTTCTTGGCGTAAACCGCATAATCCAGGTGCTGGC
>CAZXBV010000071.1:0-7058 GCA_964639155.1 uncultured Methanotrichaceae archaeon | reverse complement strand
ACCGTGATTGCTTCCAATTTTGCGCTTGGTGGCGTCGCCCTTAAAAGAGATGGCCATTGAACGCTAATCCCCGCGACGATAATGGTGCTAAAGCCCGTTGCATCACGAATCGTGTCGATTTTGGACATGTGGTGTTTAACGATACGAATTTCCGGACGCCGCTAAGGTCCTTTGCCATCCCAAAATCACCTTTTTTTTGATATGGGAAACGTATATCTGCCTTCAGAACGTAAGCGGCTGAGGTGTTCACATTGTCCCCCGATAACGATCCCATACTGGTAACTTGTGGATTGCCCTATGCAAACGGGCCATGCCACATAGGCCATCTGCGAACCTACGTCCCCGCCGACGTATACGTCAGAGGCTTAAAGAAAATGGGACTTGATCCAACCTTCGTCTGTGGATCGGATTCCCATGGTACTCCCATAGTGGTCAACGCCGAAGAACAAGGGATAACTCCCACAGAACTTGTCACCCAATACCACGACCATTTCGACGATGTCTTCAAGCGGATGGAGGTGGGGTTCGACTACTTCGGCAACACCGACGACCCTTCTAACCACGCGAGAACTCAGTCTATAGTTAACGCCCTAGAGGATAAAGGATACGTTTACCCCCAAAAGATCCCGCTGGCCTACTGCCCCTCTTGCGATCGTTCTCTTCCCGATAGATATGTAGAAGGCATCTGCCCTTATTGCAACGCTCCAGCAAGAGGCGATGAGTGCGACCAGGGATGCGGCCGCCACTTGGAGCCTGGCGAAATCTTAGAGCCACTATGTAAAGTCTGCGGAAGCAAAGCCGAGTACCGGATTCAAAAGCATTATTTTTTCAAGCTATCGTCCTTCAGCGACTTTTTGATAGAGTACCTAGAGACGTTGGGCGGAACTTCAAACGCCAGAAACTACGCCAAAGAATGGGTCAAACAGGAGCTAAAAGACTGGTGCATAACCCGCAACCTGGAATGGGGCGTCGAGTTTCCAGGGCAAGAAGACCTCGTGGTTTATGTCTGGGTCGATGCGCCCATCGGCTACATCTCCTTCACAGAGGAATGGGCCAAACAGGCAAACGATGACTGGGAAAAATATTGGCGCAATCCCTCGAAAATAGTCCATTTCATAGGTGGCGACATAGTATACCATCACTGTATCTTCTGGCCCGCCATGTTGAAAGGTGCAGGTTACACCCTACCAAGCGCCGTCGTGGCCAGCGGAATGTTGAAAATAGACAACAAAACGTTCTCCAAGAGCAGGGGTTACGTGGTCTGGGTGATTGACGATTACCTGGAAAAAGACCTTCATCCCGACCTTCTCCGTTACTACCTGGCGTCTTACACGTCTCACACTAAAGAGCTGAACTTCTCTTGGACCGTCTTTGGCAAAAAAGTGAACAACGAACTGGTCGGGGCACTTGGCAACTTCATCAACAGGTCTATCACCTTCACCACCAAGAACTTCGATGGCAAAGTTCCCGAAGGCGATCTCGAACCCGTGGTCATGGAGAAGATCGAAGCCACCATCAAGGATGTGACTTCTGCTCTGGAAGAGTTCGAGTTCAAGAAGTCAACGGACGTTGCCATGTCACTTGCTGACTTTGGAAACACCTATTTCCAGGCCAATGAACCCTGGAAACTGGTGAAAGATAATCCCAACGCGTGCGGTGCCATTCTCAGAAACTGCTTCCAGATAGTCAAGGCCCTTTCGCTTCTCTTGGATCCGGTCATGCCAGGAAAGATGGAGCTTGCATGGAGACAGATCGGATCAGTCGGCAAAATTAGTGATGCCCTCTTCTCCGATGCACTCACCCCAATAGAACCTGGCCAAAAGTTGGGCGTGCCTGCGCACATATTCAACAAAATGGACGACTCCATGATCCGCGATCTCGATGAGGTCTTCAAAGAGCGCATACGCCAGGCAGATGCAGGCAAACCCAAGAAAGGAGATAAAAAGATGGGCACAATACCTTTCGACGATTTCATGAAACTCGACATAAGGGTCGGAGCGATCAAAGAAGCTGAAAACATCAAAGGATCCGACAAGCTCCTCCGGCTCATAGTCGACTTGGGCACTGAAGAGCGGCAGATTGTTGCAGGCATTGCCCAAACGCATGACCCTGAGAAGTTGATTGGAAGAAAGATCGTGGTTCTGGCAAACTTGGAACCTGCCAAGCTCTTCGGTGTAGAGTCCAGGGGAATGCTTCTTGCAGCAGACCTAGATGACACCGCTGTATTGTTAACTCCTGAGAAAGAAGTCGAACCCGGAACAAAAATTCGTTAAGAGAACAACTTAGATGAACTTAGAGGAGGTCCTGATTTGCTAAATATTGATAATCTGTCCAAGGTCTACAGTTTCAACGAAAGCCAGATCGAAGCCCTAAAGGGTATTAGCTTCCACGTCAAAGAAGGCGAGATCCTGGGGATCGTGGGAAAGAGCGGCAGCGGCAAGAGCACGCTTATGAGAATACTGCGTGGCATCGAGACCTTCAACTCAGGCCAGATCGAGATGAACGGCCTTGAGATATTCCCCGATTCGGGACCTGAAGTGCAGCGCCGTCAAAGGGAGATGACCGCAATCCACCTACAAAGAGACTTTGGTCTCTGGACAGACTCTGCCTTGAATAACGTAGCCCTTAGGATTAACTCCCGCCGGATTGGATACGAAATACTTCCCACAAAGCCGGAGGCCTGTTATGAAGAAGTTATGGCCGAGGCTATGGAATACCTAAAACTGGTGGGCCTCGAAAAGAAGGCAAATCACCTTGCCACCATCCTGAGCGGTGGTGAAAAACAGAGGCTTCTAATCGCAAGACAGCTTGCAAAAAAGCCTCAGATCCTCCTCTTGGACGAGCCTGCCACCATGGCCTGCCCTGCCACCAAGCAAGAGGTACTGGACGCTATCAAGAACGTGAACAAAGAGCTGGGCCTGACGATACTCGTGGTATCTCACCTTCCCGAAATTCACGAATATCTGGCCGAGAATTTGATTTGGCTTGACGGCGGCAAGATCAGGGCAAAAGGAGATCCCTACGAGGTACTCGACGAGTTCCTATCTGGACTTAGCAAGCCCGAACCCTTAACTCCAAGACCTTTAGCCCAGCCGGTCATAAAAGTGGACGAACTCTACAAGAGAAACTACCTCATCAAAACCGGCGAAGTCTTGAAGATCGAAGACATGAATTTCGAGATCAAAGAAGGCGAGATCACCTCTTTGATAGGGGCCAGCGGAGCTGGAAAGACCACCATCCTCAAGATCATGCAAGGTGTGGCAAAACCCGAGGACGGATCCGTTTTCTTCAAGTTGGGTGACGAATGGGTGGATATAGTAGAGTACTCCCATAAAAGGATGGAAGTTCGGCGAAACATGGGGATAATGTATCAAGAGTTCGCCCTCTCCCCAAAAGAGACCATTCTTGAGCAGATAGGTTACAAGCTAGGTGTCAAAGGCCAGGCGGTCATCGAATATGCAAGGTCGGTTGCCGAGTCCTTAGGAATATCCGATCAGGTTCTCGACGTCATCTACGCCCTCACGGACATGGAAGAAGAAGATGCAAAGGCCGTTTTGAACAAGCTTGGACTCACCACCCAGATCTTTGAAGACCTATTTCCCAGATTCCCTGCGACTGAAGCTCGAAAATATGCCGAGCCCATCTTCAAGGTGTTGGACTTAGACCTCTCTATACTGGACAAGTATCCTCATCAACTCAGCGGCGGCGAGGAAGTCAGGGTATCGTTAGCTTTGCTATTGGCCACCAACCCCAAGATCCTCATCTTGGACGAGCCATTCGGCGACATCGACCCTCTGACTTTAAGGGACGTTTCCAACGCGATAAAGAGAATCAATGCAGAGTACGGAACAACGATTTTCTTGGTGAGCCATCACGTTGACTTCGTCCGGGAGATATCTCACAGAGCACTCCTGGTCGAGAACGGTGTCATCGCAGCAGACGGCGATCCTTCTGATGTTTGTGACACTTTCATCTCAAGGTGCAACGCCACTTACCTGAAAAGTCGTCGGAAGGACCCCGTCACCATGATCGAGGTCTAGAGGGGTTTTTCCATGGATGAAGCGATCGCAGAGATCTTCGACCAGCTTTCCGACAAAATCTCTGAAGAAGATTTTGAGCAGCGGGTCGAAGAGAAGGTCAAATTGATGGGCGGACTCTGCGATGCGAAGACTGCCGCCATGCTTGTGGCGCGAGAGTTCGGCGAAGTCGAGCTCAAGATCGAGAGGATCAAACCCGAGACCGGCAAAGTGATCTTCGTTGGAAAAGTGGTCTCTATATCCGAAATCCACGAATTTTCTCGAAGCGATGGGTCGGTTGGCAGGGTGGCCAACTTGAACCTGGGCGACGAAACCGGGACCATCCGGGTTGTGATCTGGGATGAAGGAACCGAAGCTCTCAAAAATGGTGACATAAGTATCGGCCAGGTTCTGAGGGTTCGGGGAATCACGAGAGAAGGTTACATGGGAACCGAGGTGGGCCTTGGTCAAGGCGGTGGGATTGAGGACGCGGATGCCGACATCCAGACCAAGGTCGATCCGCACAAGATAGCCGAAATCAAGCCGGATATGGGCGACATAAACCTGGTGGCCAAGATATTAGACCCTGGTGAAGTTCGTGAGTTTCTCCGAAAAGACGGATCTGTGGGGCTCGTCCGGTCCGTCATCCTGGGTGATGGGACCGGGAAGATCAGGCTCACCTTGTGGAACGAGAAGGCTGAAATCGACCTTCGTGAAGGCGATACCCTTGAGTTGGTCAACGCCTTATCGAGGGAGCGGTACGGCCAGGTCGAGATCCAGGTCGGTGGCTATTCTCTGGTCCGGAAAAGTGAGATCTCGGTCGAGTACGAGGAGAAGATCACTTCCATATCCGATCTTCAGCCCGGGACGATATCTTCTATATCGGGTTTCGTCTCGGGGCTCGGGGAAGTCCGTGAATTCGAGCGGAATAACGGATCTGTTGGTAGGGTGGCCAACATATATCTATCAGATCAGACCGGCAGGGTTAAGGTGGCTCTCTGGAACGATCATGTCGACCTGATTGAGTCAATAGATATCGGTTCCAAGATCGATCTGGTCGACTGCCAGGTAAAGGCAGGATGGAACGACGAGATTGAAGTGAGCTGTGGGTGGAGCACAAAGGTTACTTTCGCCCCGCCCGAGTAACTGGATTAAAGTCAAGAACCGATTAGATGATACTAATCGGTTCTCGAAAGATTAGTGCTTAACGATACAGATAGGCTCAGTCTCAAACTCTTACGAGTTGGAGATTTGGCTAAAAGGTATCGTCAAGCACTATAAAGTCAAGATCTCGTTTGGGGTTTTGGGGATTGGTAAATCATGTCAGAAATTTTGTTGGAGGATCTCTCTGGAGTGGGGCCCGCCACAGCTGAAAAGCTGAGAGAGGCGGGATTTGGGGCCGTCGAGTCACTGGCTGTGGCGTCGCCCGCCGAGCTTGCAGCTTGTGCAGATGTTGGCGAGTCAACCGCAGCCAAGATCATCGCCTCTGCGAGAAAGGCCGCAGACATCGGCGGTTTCGAGACGGGAGATCAAGTGATGGAACGAAGGAAGCTGGTGGGCAAGGTCAGCACCGGGAGCGAGAGCTTTAACGCCCTTCTCGGTGGCGGTATGGAGACCCAGGCGATCGTCGAGCTCTACGGAGAGTTCGGATCTGGCAAGACCCAGGTAGCGCATCAGATGGCAGTAAACGTCCAGCTTCCTTTCGAGATGGGCGGCCTTGACGGTTCGGTCATAATAATCGATACTGAAAACACATTCCGGCCTGAAAGGATCGAACAGATGGTAGCGGGCCTTCCAGAACGCGAAGATCAAGACGGGCTTGAAGAACAGGGATGGGATCCCAAAGATTTCTTGAAAAATATTCACGTGGCCCGGGCCTACAACTCGAACCATCAGATTCTACTGGCCGAAAACGCTATCGATTTGGCCGAAAGTCTGAGGAAGACAGACAAACCTGCCAAGCTTCTGATCGTCGACTCTCTGATTGCTCACTTCAGGGCAGAGTATGTGGGCAGGGGAACTCTTGCAGATAGGCAACAGAAGCTCAACAAACATCTTCACACACTTCTGAAGTTCTGCGATCTAAACAACGCCTTGGTCCTGGTGACAAACCAGGTGATGTCAAAGCCAGACGCCTTCTTTGGCGATCCCACAAGACCTGTAGGCGGTCATGTGGTAGGCCATACTGCAACTTTTAGGATATATCTTAGAAAGTCCAAGGGAGATAAGAGGATTGCAAGGCTCGTGGATTCACCCAACTTGCCAGATGGCGAAGCGGTCTTCTCGGTGACAACAGAGGGGTTGCACGATTGATCAAGGCAGTGGTCTTCGACATAGACGGAACTTTGACCGATATGGAGCGTCAGCTTGACCCTTTGTCTATGAAGGCCATATCCCGATTGGACGTTCCGGCGATACTGGCCACAGGAAACGTCCACTGTTTCACAAGGGCGGCTGCGATCTTGCTTGGAGCGTCTTTGACCTTCATATCCGAGAACGGTGGCGTCATATCTTATGAGGACGGGCCGCTCGAAATTCTGGCTGATGTATCTCTTTGCAAGGCCGCCTACGAGCGGCTGAAAGAGGTCTATCCGTTGCAAATGTTTGACAACCGTTACAGGGTGACGGATATTGTGCTAAAAAGGGATTTTGATCTAGAAGGTGCAATCCGTCATCTGGAGAAGTACGGCATATCGGTTGACCTTCTGGACAGCGAGTTTGCGGTGCATATTAAGGATAGAAGCGTAGACAAGGGAAAAGCGCTCCTCCAGGTGATGGATCGTCTCGATCTCGATCCTGAGGAAGTTGCAGCTGTGGGCGATAGCCGGAGCGATTTGCCTATGTTTCGGGTGGCAGGTTTCAGCGCCACCGTCGCCAACGCCTCATCGGAGGTAAAAGAAGCGGCAGATTACGTTTCTACGGCCAAGTACGGGAAGGGCGCATACGAGATAGTGGACCGGATGATCCGTGAGGGCATGTTCCAGTCTTGGTCAACTACCACGGCCTAAAGGCCGTGGCTTGCGAACGGCTAAGCGAGACTAA
>CAZXBV010000070.1:0-7082 GCA_964639155.1 uncultured Methanotrichaceae archaeon | reverse complement strand
CCCTTGGCGTAGGCCATGGCCGTATCGAAAGCCTTGCCGGTGAAATCCTGCTGGATGGCAACGAGACAGGGCAGACCGATCCCTTCGACATAAGTCCTCCTGACAAAGTCGCCTGGCCCCTTCGGCGCTACCATGTAGACGTCGACGTTCTCGGGCGGTATTATCTGAGAGAAATGAATGTTGAACCCGTGAGAGAAACCCAGAGCGTTTCCCTCTTCGAGATTGGGCTCGATATCCTTCTTGTAAATGATCGGATGAATCTCGTCTGGAAGCAGTATTTGAATTACGTCTGCTTCTTTGGCGGCTTCTGAAGCAGTAGCCACCCTGACGCCGTCAGCTTCGGCCCTCTTCCAGGCGCGAGAACCAGGAACGTCTGCTGCCACCACGTTCAGGCCAGAATCCTGAAGGTTCTGGGCCTGGGCGTGTCCCTGGCTTCCGTATCCTATAATTGCTATGGTCTTATCTTTCAGGACGCCCAAATCCGCGTCCTCGTCGTGATATACTTGTGCCATGTTCTCTTCACCTACTACGTGGGAAAAATCCGAAAAATCCGAAACTCCAAAGTCCCGAACATTCCGGAAACGTGCCAAATTATAAACTTGATCGCTTCTGCACTTACACACTTAATGCGTATAAATGTTTAGACCTTCATAACCCGCGACCCACGGGCCATAGATACTTTTCCGGTCCTTGCCATCTCTTTGATCCCAAACTGCCGAAGAAGCCGAACCATTGCTTCGACTTTGTTCTCGCTTCCCGTAACCTCGACGATGATCGAGTTTGGTGACACGTCTATTATCTTTGCCCTAAAGACGCTCACGATCTGCATGATCTCGTTTCGGCTTTCCGTCTTTGCGTTCACCTTTATTATGGCAAGTTCTCTTTCGACCGAGACTTCAGGATCAAGCCTGCTCACCCTGATGACGTTTATCAGCTTGTTTAGCTGCTTTGTCACCTGTTCGAGCACGATCTCGTCGCCATCCACCGATATTGTCATACGCGAATAATCGACATTATCGGTGGCCCCGACGACCAAACTGTCGATGTTAAACCCTCTCCGGCTGAAGAGGTTTGCGATCCGCATCAAGACTCCTGGCTTGTTCTCGACGATTATAGCGATGGTGTACTTCAAAGCCCTCACCCCTCCAGCTCCAGAATCTCGCTCAAGGAAGCTCCCGCCGGGACCATCGGAGACACCTTTTCGTCCGGCGATATCACCATGTCGACCACGGTGGGCTTGTCAGACGCGATCGCCTCTTTCAAGACCGGCTCGACCTCGGAGGGTTTTGTCGCCCTCAACCCGAGAGCACCATAGGCCTCGGCGACCTTGACGAAATCGGGCACTTTGTCGAGAGTGGTGTTGGAATACCGCTCGTTGTAAAAGAGGGTCTGCCATTGCCTAACCATCCCCAAAACGCCGTTGTTGAATATTATGACCTTGACAGGTATGTCGTTTAGGACTGCGGTTGCAAGCTCTTGGATGTTCATCTGGAAACTTCCATCGCCTGCTATGTCAAACACCTCTAAGTCAGGCCGCCCCATTTTTGCCCCGATCGCGGCAGGAAAGCCGTATCCCATCGTTCCAAGCCCGCCTGAAGATATGAACCTTCGGGGGTCTTTATGTGTGAAGAACTGAGCCGCCCACATCTGGTTTTGTCCAACTTCTGTGACGATTACAGCATTGGGACATAGCTCGTATATCTTCTCCATCACGAACTGGGGCTTTATGGTCGGTCCAGAATCTGGCTTGGCACATCCAAGGGGATACCCTTCCTTCCAGTTCGTGATCTTCTCGTTCCAATTGGTCCACGGCTTTGGCGAAAGCTCTCCTGCCAATTCTTTCAATGTGATCTTGGCATCGCCCACCACCGGTATGTCGACTCTCACGTTCTTTCCGATCTCTGCTGGATCGACGTCGATGTGAACGATCTTTGCACTTGGAGCAAAACTTGCGATCTTTCCTGTAACTCTATCGTCGAACCTGGCCCCAACCGCCACGATCAGGTCAGACTCCTGTATTGCGTAGTTGGCGTACCTTGTCCCGTGCATTCCAAGCATCCCCAAAGAGAGCGGATGATCTTCTGGGAAACATCCAATCCCCATCAAGGTGGTGGTCACAGGCGCGTTCGCCTTTGTTGCAAACTCGAAGAGTTCTTCGTGAGCGTCTGAATACTTCACGCCGCCGCCAACGTAGATTACTGGCCTCTCTGCACCCATTATCGCCTGAGCTGCCTTTCTTATCTGGAGCTTATGAACCTTCTTTACGGGGTTATAGCCTGGAAGGTTGATCTCGGGATATTCGAATTCCAGCTCGTTTACGGTAACGTCTCGGGGAAGATCGATCAAGACAGGTCCTGGCCTTCCGGTCCTTGCGATGTAGAACGCTTCTCTAAACATTCTGGGAAGGTCGCTGGCATTTCGGGCAAGATAACTGTGCTTGGTAATCGGTATGGTTATCCCTGTTATGTCGGCCTCCTGGAACGCGTCTCTGCCCAGAAGTTCAGTGGTGACCTGGCCGGTCATGGCTACGATGGGTGCTGAATCCATGTAAGCGGTGGCAATTCCTGTTACCAAATTGGTGGCTCCAGGCCCAGAAGTTGCAAGGCAGACTCCCACGCGGCCGGTGGCCCTGGCGTAACCATCGGCGGCATGAGCTGCAGCCTGCTCGTGCCTTACCAGTATGTGTCTGATATCAGAATCGTAAATGGCATCATAGAGGGGCAAAAGTACCCCCCCTGGAAGCCCGAACATGGTATCCACATCTTCTCGTTTCAAGCATTCCAGTATAGCTTCAGACCCATTCATCTTGCTCATGATCTGTCGTCCTCCTCAAGCTGCATCAGCCTGTTAATTCCCTCCAGCACAGCTTCCACTGAGGCCATTATTATGTCTTCTCTGGCACCTCTCGCAGTGATGGTCCGATCACCCATTACCATGGTAACCCAGACCTCAACCAGAGCGTTAGTGCCTCCTGTGATGGCATCGACGTGATATTCCTCGAGCCGGATATCTGTTACGCCAGATACCGCCCTTCGGATGGCGTTTATGGATGCGTCTACGGGGCCAACTCCTGTCCCGGCCTCTAAGACGTCTGATCCGTTGACTGCGAGCCTGACGCTGGCAGTTGGCGTAACCTTGTTCCCGCTCACTACAGTGAACTCTTTCAGGCGGACCTTGGGCTTTCTGTGAATTGAAAGCACGATCTCGGCGATGGTCTGAAGGTCGGCGTCGGTTACGCGCTTGCCTTTGTCACCCATGTTCTTGACCCTCGCCAGTATATCCTCCATCTGAGTCATCTCGCAGGTGATGCCAAGCTCTCTTAGAGACATTTCTACCGAACTTCGGCCAGCATGTTTGCCAAGAACGATCCTCCTTTTCCTTCCCACCGTCTCAGGTTTGATGGGTTCATAGGTGGAAGTATCTGCAAGAAGTCCGTGAACATGTATCCCTGCCTCATGGGTGAAGGCGTTATCTCCAACGAGGGCTTTGTTTGGAGCCACTGGAATTCCGGTCAGGCGAGAGACCTGCCGGGATAGAGAATAAAGCTCTTCGCATTTAATTCCCGTGTCTATCTGGTAGAGGGACTCCAAGGTCATCACCACCTCTTCAAGGCAGGTGTTTCCGCCCCTCTCGCCGATCCCGTTCACTGTGACGTGAGCTTGGGACGCTCCACCTCTCAGCGCTGCAATGGTGTTTGAAGTTGCAAGGCCAAAATCGTCGTGACAATGGACGCTGACTGGAGCCTTCAGCTTAGATAGGCCCTTGAAAGTCTCAAAGGCTCTTTCTGGAACGAGAAGTCCAACGGTATCGCAAAAGCAGAGCCGGTCCGCGCCAGCTTCGATGCCTGCTTGATACAAAGATACGAGATAATCCGTCTCGGCTCGGCTGGCGTCTTCACCGCTCAATTCCACCGTAAGACCATGATCTTTGGCATATTCAGTGACCTCGACTGCCATCCTCATCACAGACTTGCGATCGGACTTTAGCTTGCTCTTGATATGGAGATCTGACACTGGTATGACTAAATGTATCGAATCCACATTACAATCGAGCGCGAGGTCCACATCGCCTGGAACGGCGCGAACGTAGCTGCATATCTCAGCCCTCAACCCTTCTGAGCTGATGGCCTTTATTGCTTTGCGTTCGCCTTCTGAGGTAACTGCGGAACCCGCTTCAATCACGTCGACGCCCAAAGCATCGAGATGGCGAGCAATCGTAAGTTTATCATCCGAGCTCAGGGAGACGCCAGGCGTCTGTTCTCCGTCACGAAGCGTCGTATCCAAAAAGTTGACGCTACCAAATAAATCGATCCCACGCATTCATTTGAAATCACCAAATAGAAAGCCAACAGTGGCAATCTTCTGAGAGGGGGTTGTTAATGATTGATAAAGTTGACGACGAGACCCTAGCTGAAGGGAAAAGATTTATCACACCCCCACACAACTCCTAGCCTTCAGCTTACTAAGATGGGTCGGGTGCAATAGATGGGTACGGGCATACAAATGAGTTCAGCTATGGAGATTAGTTCGAGCGAGGATGGGTCGGGCGAAATGGAGGTCGCCGAACTTCTGCTTACCGCGGAGATCTACAACAGATCAGAGGATCTGACCGAAGACGACCTCCCATCTAAAATAAGGAAGCATTATTTTGATCCCGTCACCAAGGGCGTGAAACGGCCGGTTTACGTTACGGAATCGGACGTAATGAAGATCTATGGCCTAAAGAGCGTCAGAGACGCAGTCAAATCTTTGCCCTTTGTGGAAAAAGAAGGGATTGGAGATCAGCTCAGGCTAACCGTCTTTGAGGTGGGTGCGAAATGGTTTGCCAAACAAAACGGCCTTGAGCAGGTGAGGGATAACCCCGTCTTGGCCCATTACTACGAGGGCGAGGGCTCTTTAGACGTGAGCTATGCCGAGGCCAAGAAGAGAAACCAGCCACTTCTCACGGATAGGGAATGGATCCAGGCCAAGGTCAGAGAGATCTCGGCTGAGCACGAGAGTGCAGAAGATTTCCTAAAATTGGTCAAGATCAGCGCCCCAGAGGACGTAAGAGATCGATTGGAAGATCTCGTTTTGACGTCTGACCAGGTTGCAGAAATTGAGAAAGAATCCAAGGCCCTGATGCACAGAGATTATCTAAGACAGGTGGGCCTTCATGAGATTGGAAAGATTCTTTTCGTGGGACCACCAGGTACCGGCAAAACCTCGACTGCAAGGGCTCTATCTAAATGGTTCGGCCTTCCTCTTGTAGAGGTTCGTCTCTCCATGATAACCAGCCAATATCTGGGCGAGACCTCAAAGAACATAGACAAAGTTTTCGAACTGGCCAAGTCCTTGAGTCCTTGTATCCTTTTCATAGACGAGTTCGACTTTGTGGCCAAGACCAGAACCTCAGACGAGCACGGCGCCATAAAGAGGGCTGTGAACACTTTGCTCAAGGCGGTCGACGACATCAGTTTGGTGGACGATGGCGTCCTTTTGATATCTGCCACCAACCATCCTCAACTTCTTGATTATGCGGCATGGAGACGGTTTGACAAGATCGTAAACTTTCCGCTGCCAGATCAAGGGATGCGCCAAAAGATCTTCGAGCGGGTTTTGAGCAGGATCGACGCCGAGGTAGATGCCGCAGAGTTGGCAGAACTGACTCCTGACTACTCTGGATCGGACATTCGGTTGGTGGTCAGAGAGGCGGTCTTGAACGCGTTGCTCGAGGACAGAAAGGCCATAGATCAAGTGGACCTGTTGCGGGCAATCGAGGATTTCGACCAGAGGATAAGAGATCACAAGCGGAGCGTCACCTCATGAAAGTGACTCTCCTAGGAACTGGTGACGCCATAGGGACTCCAAAGATTGGGTGCAGGTGCCCAACTTGCGTCGATGCCTTGTGTGGTGGCAAGAGCCGCAGGCTCAGGTTCTCGGTTCTGGTGGAGAGCGATGACGGCAAGGTCTTGATCGACACGAGTCCAGACCTGAGGTGGCAGCTGATAAAGAAAGGGATCAAGCATGTGGACGGGGTTATCTGGACCCATGCCCATTACGATCATTACGCCGGGTTTGGCGATTTTCATAGGGTCCAGAGCAAAGTTCCTGTTTACGGCCTTAAGGACACTCTCGACTACATAATGCATTATCTCTACTTTCTAAACCCGAAGAAGAACGTCGTTCAGATCGGAGTGCCGTTCGAGATTGCAGGGATGGAGATCACCCTTTTTGAGGTCAATCATCCACCACTTTTTGAGGCTGCGGGAGTTCTCATAAGGGACGGTAAAACTAAACTGGTGATAACCGGCGATACTAACGCTGACATCCCCCAAGAGAGCCTCGATCTTATGAAAGATGCCGATCTGATGGTCGCTGACGGGATCATGCCTCCAGGATACAACCTAAAAAAGCACATGAATTCTCAGGAGGCCGTGGACCTAGCCCGAAAATTGAGATCTAAAGAAGTTATCTTAACTCACATAAGCCACCTTTTTCCGCCTCATGACATCGCCGTCAAGGATTGGCCCCTCGGCTACGACATGATGGAGATCGAGCTCTGATTTTGTTCTTGCTATTTGCCCCTTATTCGACATTTGCTGCGACTTTGTAGACCGCTATGGAACGAGACTCGCCTTCGAGCGAACGCATTTTTTCATCTTATTATACGGATGCTTGCCTGTATCGCAGAACGTCCTGAAGTGGTCCAGCCACTCAGGATGATCCGGCCCCTGATTGATGAACCCGACCAAGTTCTTGACCTGTTCCACGGTTTTGGTGTGCAGATGATGCTCCATGGTGCACGCATCTTCATCGGCAATCTCTTCAGGAATGCCGATGAAGATCAAGAAGGCTTTTATCGTGTCGTGTCGATCCTTTATGACCCTCCCAACCTCTTCTCCTGCCGGGGTCAAAAATACTCCTTCGTACTTCTCGTGCACGACATAACCCTGGTCGTCCAGCTTTCTCACCATCTCGACGACGCTTGGCGGTTTAATTCCAAGCTGTTTGGATATGTCCCTTATTCTGACGTACCCTTTCTCCTGTGAGATGTTGAATATCGCTTCGAGGTAATCCTCAGCTTTTCTGGAGAGTTTGCCA
>CAZXBV010000069.1:0-7198 GCA_964639155.1 uncultured Methanotrichaceae archaeon | reverse complement strand
GTTTGTCCGAAAGGTATCGTTAAACACTATAACAAGAAAGAGTGAGGCGACAATAACATGAGGCGAAAACTGGAGCCCTATAAAGACCAGAAGGCCAAATTCACGGCCAATGTCGGTCGTTTTGGCTTGAAACCTGCCTTTCGCGGTGGCGATCAGCCCACAATGCTCCTAAAAAATATAGTAATGGAATCCGAGGGCGAAAGGATCGCGATAGATCATGCATGGGTGACCGTGGGCAAAACGATCGCAAAGTCCAACCCCAAAGAAGGAGACCGCATAGAATTCAACGCCTGGATTAAGCCGTATCACCACTGGGATCGAGAGATCAGAGCAGAAATCCCCGACATCGGGATTAACCGGGTATCTGCGATCTCTCTTGATCCAATCGGCAGCGGACAAAGTTTTTTGAATTTTTGGAAAGAGCAGACCGAGAACAAAACGAGGTTCACGACAAACAAACTAGACGACGTCCTTGAAGAATATACCAAAACGTGCTTGAAAGTGTCCGATTGAAACGTGTTTGGCCAAAGGTGGTCAGTTGTAAGTGGACCAGCAAATTAAGAGCGCCAAAAGCTAAAATATCCCAAGTGCTCAAGGCCAGGAGCCAAAAGTATTTAGTCGGGAATGATCACTTCCCCCCGGGCAATCAGATGCAAGAGATAGACTCAAAGACGGAACCTGCATGTACCTCTGACCTTTGGGTGATATCTGCACTGGGCAGAGATCGTCCTGGGACCATACGCGACCTTTTGGAACTGCCTGCCAAGATGAACGTAAATATCGTGGACTTGGACCAACGAGTGCTCCACGGAATATTCGTCATGTCTCTGGTGGCCGATTTTGAGATATCCATGGTGACACCCCAAGAGATGGAATCACGCCTCCAGAAGATCGCGTCAGAACTGGACATCAAGATCAATGTCCTTTCTTTGGAGCAGTACCGGGGCAGTCGGCGGAGCAGAAAGAACCTTCAGGTCGTCACAATCCTGGCCAAAGATCGAGCAGGCATCATCTACGATGTGGCCGCCATAACGGCCGATATTGGCATCAACATAGAGAAAGCATCAGTCACGGCCAGAGGAGATCTGATATCCATAGAGTTCGTGATGGATTTTGGCGAACTGGATCTGGAGCGCGCCCGAGAAGTGCTCCGATCCGAGTTCGAAAGGCTCAGCCTGGACGTGGTGATGCAGGACATGGACAAGTCCAGAAAAGAAAAGAGGTTGATCGTGTTCGACATGGACTCCACCATAGTCGACTTCGAGACTATAAACCAGATCGCAAGTTTTGTGGGAGTGGACCAGCAGGTAAAAGAGATCACCGAACGGGCCATGAACGGCGAGCTAGATTTTGAAGAGGCCCTAAGAAAAAGGGTCCGCCTCCTGAAAGGAACGCCTATCAGCGCGTTAGAGGAGATCGCAAAGAACATACAGTTCACGCCCGGCTCCGAAGAGCTGATCCGCCACTTAAAAAAGGTGGGGTTCAAGACAGCCCTGATCAGCGGCGGTTTCACGTACTTTACAGATATCCTCAAAGACCGGATGGGTTTTGACTACACCTTTGCCAACAAGCTAGAGATTGCAGACAATGTCCTTACCGGCGAAGTCGAGGGCGAAATAATCGATGCAGCTGCCAAGGGCCACATGGTAAACCAGCTGGCAAAGCTCGAAAGAATCAGTCCAGATAACGTGGTGGCAGTAGGAGACGGTGCTAACGACTGTCTCATGATTCAGAACGCGGGTCTTGGCGTCGCCTTCAATGCCAAAGAGATCTTGAAGAAAGTATCCGACGGAAGCCTCTCTAAAGAAAACCTCCTGGGACTCTTGAACGTCCTGGGACTGGCCGATGAGAAGATGGACTTGCTCTGATCCTACTCAAAAGTACCCTTCCAGCAAAGATCGCTTCGCCTTTGACGGTCTCGAACTGGCACAGAAGGATCTAAATAGTCAATAACCGATTAGATGAGACTGATCGGTTCTCGCAAGATTAGTGCTCAGCGACACGAATGGGCCAAATTCAAACTCTTGCGAGTTGGAGATTTGGCCAAAAGATATCGTCGAGCACTATACAGCCAAAAAGACAAGGGCCAAAAGAGCAGCAATTGCCGATCGGAAAAAGCATTTATACTTGGCTGGTTTTAAGGACTCTGATTCGTTGCTTATCTCGTCGTGGAGGATTGAATAATTTGACGACTGTTTATGACGTGCCTCCCAACACTTTAGTAGATGCTGTGGCAGGGGAGCTCAAGATCAACGAGAAGATCGAACAGCCCGAATGGGCTGCCTACGTGAAGACTGGTGTCTACAAGGAGATGCCGCCTCTCAACCCCGAATGGTGGTACGTGAGGTGCGCCTCTTTGCTCCGTCGTCTGTACGTGGATGGACCAGTAGGTGTCTCCAGACTCAGAACCTATTATGGCGGCAAGTATCGCAGAACTACTGCAGGATCCCATTTTGCTAAGGGAAGTGGGTCCGTGATCAGAACCGCACTACAGCAGTTGGAGGCAGCAGGATACGTAAAGAAAGTGAGAAACGGAAGGCAGATAACGCCCGTGGGCCAGTCCTTCATGGACAACATAGCCCATCAGGTGAAGGCTGAAGTGCAAAAGTCGATACCCGAGCTTGAGAGGTATTGATCCATGGGGATGGATGACGAGCTTGCAGATCTGAAACGCAGAAAGCTAGAAGAACTCCAAAGGCAGCAGTCTGAGTCTCAGGCTTATGGTGCGCAGCAAGAGCAGATGCAGCAGGAGATGGAAGCCCGAAAACAGGCGGTTATGAGGGCAATCCTGACTCCTGAGGCCAGAGAGAGGCTGAGCAGCATACGGATGGCTCGGCCCGATTTTGCAGCCCAGATCGAAGCCCAATTGGTGGCGCTGGCCCAGAGCGGTCGGCTCCAGGGTGCAATCACAGACGAGCAGCTCAAAGCCATACTCAAGCAGCTTACACCGAAGAAGAAGGAGATTACGATTACGAGACGATGAAAGCTGCCGTTCTCTTCAGTGGCGGAAAGGACAGCGCCCTAACCTCGATTCTTCTGGAGCCTTTCTTTGAGGTGGAGCTGGTGACCTTAGATTACGGTCATCACAATACAACGAAGGTGGCTGAAAAAACAGCAGAGGTATTGGGATTTTCCCATAGGACTGTTCTCTTCGAAAGGGAGATCCTGGAAGAAGCGCTCCAGATGCTCTTGTCTACAGGATACCCAAAAGACGCGCTCAATTACGTCCATCGATGTGCTGTGGAAACTTTGGCCCAAGAAAACGAGTTTGTGGCGGACGGAACAAAAAGGGAAGATCGCGTCCCCATGATAGGTCAAAACGAAGTTCGCAGCCTTGAGGATAGGCTTGGCGTCCATTACATAAGGCCACTGGCAGGTTACGGTAGCAAGACCATCAACCTTTTAGCCTCGAACTATATGGAGTTCGAGATGCTTCCAAGCGAGAGTTATCCTGCCTCAGACTTTGAGGTGGGGCTCAGACAAGCGCTGGAAGGACGTTGTGGTCCAGAGACTGTAGCGGAAATATTTCCAACTAATCACATGCACTCCAGAGTCATCAGGAGGAAGGGTTTTGAGCATAAGAACCAAAGGTAAAAAGATCAGACACGCCAAGGCATTCAAACAGAACAGGAGAGTGCCTGGCTGGGTGATTATAAAGACTATGAGACACGTAGCAACTCACCCAAAGAGGCGCCATTGGAGGCGCAGCAGAATAGAGTAAGGTGTCAGAAATGGAGACGGAACGGATATATACCATTCCTCTTAGGGACGTGAAGAAGGTTCCCCGGTGGAAAAGGAGCAAGAGGGCCGTGGTCGAGGTTAGGAACTACTTGGCCAGGCACATGAAAGCGACCCCAGAGGCGATCAAGCTGGACAGCAGCCTCAACGAGGCGATCTGGGCCAGAGGAAGCGAGAAACCACCGCGCAGGATCAGAGTAAAAGCGGTAAAGTTCGAAGATGGCGGGGTTGAGGCAGAGTTTGCAGGTGAACGACGCAGATAAGCGACTGACGATATCAGGAAGCCCAATCCTGGGAGTCTTTGCCTGTTGCACCGAAAAAGTGGTTCTGGTGCCGCACGAGACAGGAAAGGCAACGGTCCGATCTTTAGAGCGATATCTGAAATGCACAGCCATGCCACTCCTTGTGGCAGGGGGATCTGTCGTGGGATCGTTAGTCTGTGGCAACAGCAACGGGTTCATTCTGACGCCCCACGCAAGCAAAGAAAACTTAAAGACGTTCTCATCCCTCGGAAAGGTAGCCTGGCTTCCAGGAAAGATTAGCGCTGCCGGGAACGTCATATTGGCTAACGACAATGCAGCTCTGGTTCATCCAGGATTATCTGAGAAAGCCCGAAAAGTGATCTCAGAGACGCTGGGAGTTCAGGTGAAAGAGGGCACCATAGGCAGCTTAAAGACTGTGGGCATGACCGCCGTTGCCACCAATCGGGGCATTCTGGCTCATCCCAGGGTAACAGAAGATGAGCTTGCAGTGCTAGAAGATCTCTTTGACCTTCCCATAGACGTGGGCACGGTCAACTTCGGATCGCCTCTTGTGGGCTCTGGCATTTTGGCCAACAGTCACGGATACGTGGCCGGGAAGGATACCACAGGTCCAGAGTTAGGCCGCATAGAAGATGCGTTGGGTTTTATGGAGTGATCCTACATGAGCGAGTTTGAAATTAGGGGAAAGTTTAGGATTGGAAAGGCTTGGCAGTCTTTCACCAAGGTCCTTGAGAGCAACAACGAAAAGAACGCCGTCGAGAAGGCATATTCACTCTTGGGAAGTGAACAGAGAGTTAAGAGGAGCTTCATCCGGATAGATGAGGTGAAATCTCTTGGCTAATGCACCTGCATCCCCTTCTGAAGAGCTCGGCGAAGAAGACCTTCGCCGAATTATGGCGGCCTATCAACAGTATCAAGCCGAGGCCGAGGCCATTAACCAGCAGCTGGGTCTGTTCCAAGTGTCTATCGAGGGATGCGATAAGGCATTAACCACCATCAAAGCGATGGGATCTGCAGAAGACGACCAAGAGATATTGGTTCCGATCGGAGCTGGATCGTTCATTCACGCTAAAATGGCCAGCAAGGACAAAGTTATCCTGGGCGTTGGGGCTGACGTGAACATTGAAAAGGATGTGACGGGTGCGAAAACCTCTCTTGAAGCGAGACGAACGCAACTCGTTGAGGGGTCTAGCAAACTGAACGAGACCCTCAACAAGATCGCCCAAGAGATGGGAAAAATTGAGTCTATAATCACTCGGTACGAAGAGGGTGCTGCGGCCAGGAGCGGGAACGTTGTTCAATAGGTTCAAAGATAAGTTAAAGGGGTTCAAAGAATCAGTCGCCACTAAGATCAAGGAAAAAAGCGAAATCCAAGAGATGGTGGCATCAAAATCCAAAAATGGCAACGTTTCCACGTCCGATGTAACCCTCTCTGATAACGCCACCAAGGCAACCGAACCCGTCAAAACGAGTTCTGCGCCAAGTTCAAAGACCGAGAATAAACCCACCTTTGCCAGCAGGGCCAGATCCCTGATCTTCGAGCAAGAGGTGATCTTGGACGAAAAAGACTTGGAAGATCCGCTCTGGGAACTGGAAATGGCCCTTTTAGAGAGCGACGTTGCCCTCCCCGTGGCAGAGCAGATCGTAAACTCGGTCAAAGAGGAACTGGTGGGGCGAAAGAAGAAGATCCGAGCGAACACCGGCGAAATCGTTGAAACGGCCCTAAGATCTGCCCTCATGAAGGTCCTATCCGAGAACAAATTCGACATAGACGATTACGTTGAGAATGCCAAAAAACCCGTTAACATAGTGTTCGTGGGGGTTAACGGAACCGGGAAGACCACCACCATATCAAAAGTGGCCAAATACTTCAAAGATAGGGGCTACTCGGTGGTCCTGGCCGCAGGTGACACTTTCAGGGCAGGAGCCATAGAGCAGATAGAGGTTCATGCCGAAAGACTTGAGCTGAAACTGGTCAAGCACAAGACCGGCGGCGATCCGGCAGCTGTGATCTTCGATGCCGTTGAGTACGCAAAAGCCCATCACAAGGACGTGGTGCTCTCGGATACAGCAGGCAGGCTTCACACCAACATAAATCTCATGGACCAGATGAGAAAGATAGTTAGAGTGAGCAAACCAGATCTTTTGATATTCGTGGATGAAGCCATTGCAGGAAACGACGCCGTGGAACGGGCCAGGCTCTTCAACGAAGCGGTTCCCATAAACGGAACTATACTCACCAAGACCGATGCCGATGCCAAGGGCGGTGCTGCCATATCCGTGGCTCAAATAACTGGAAAACCAGTACTTTTCTTGGGAGTGGGCCAAGACTATCCTGACCTTGTCAAGTTCGAGCCAGAATGGCTGGTAGACAGGCTACTGGGCCCCTGAACCCGCGGGCATGAATCCGAGGGTTCAACGCTCAAGTTACTCAAACTTAATTATTCAATATATGTCGTCGTTGTTTAACGGTGGCGAATAAAGCGGCAATCCATCACTCTTTTGAATAGCCCTCGCTCGGCGCAGATATTCTTTTGTCATGACGGGAAATGACCTGGCTTCAAGGTATCTCAAACCCAGCTGTTCGGCCCATCTCTTCACGCCCAGATCTTGAGAGATCACTGCAGCGTTCAGCTCTTTGGCGAGGAGGAGTATGTCTATGTCGGGGGCGCTGTCCAATATACCGTAACGAAGGGCGTTCCGGTATTTTTCCCGAAACTTTCTTATCACACTTCCCACGACTTCTCGCTCGATCTCTTCTCTTGCATCCCTTAGGTCACCTTCTGTGATGCTTAAGTTGACGCATCTTGAGACTGACTCCCAAATGGCTTCCTCAGACACGTTCATGCCTTTGTTAATCCTGCCGCGCATGTAGTCCACGTAATCGTAGAATATCTTGGACGGTATTTTCACTTCGTAGCGATCTGGAGTCATCTTGACAAGCCATGTATCAACTTTGATGAGAACAGACTCGTCGCACTCGTTATGCCTCACAAAGTCCCTTATCTCGTTGTAGACTGAAGGATAAGGAATGTAACAACTTATCCCAAGGTGCAACCTGGCCTCGGCTACGCAGTCCAAGATAGCGTTCATCCCATCACAGATGTTGGTGCAACCTTCGCTTTCCCAGGCCAGAGAATCGGTGAGAGCAGTGGTGTCCAGTACAAACCTCTGACGTAACATCTTGATTGAGTATG
>CAZXBV010000068.1:0-7320 GCA_964639155.1 uncultured Methanotrichaceae archaeon | reverse complement strand
TCGTCCACGATCTTGCCGAAAAATCCTTTATCCTCTTTGTCCTTCCGCTCGGAATCATCCTCTGAGTTATCCGAATGAATCTGTTTTTTGACCGTCTCGACCTCGCCAAACTCTGCAGACAACTCTCTTAATAGATGCCTCTGTTTCCGGGTGAGATTGGAGGGCGTCTTGACCTTTACTCTCACATGCATGTCGCCGTTGATGTAACCATGAAGGCGTGGCATGCCTTTTCCCTTCAGCCTAAATATCGATCCCGTCTGAGTCCCTGAAGGGATCTTGATCTTGGCCTTTTTTCCGTCCAGGGTAGGCACCACAAGATCGATGCCGAGTGCCGCTTGAGTTATGCTCAGATCTGCCTCGTATAGAAGATCGCTGCCAGATCTTTGGTAAAGGGAATGGGGTTTCACGTTTATGAAGACGTAGAGATCACCTGACGGGCCGCCCCGATCGGGGCTCGCTTCGCCCTCACCACCCAACCTGAGATGCTGACCCGACTCGACCCCAGGAGGCACCTTGACGCTGATCTTCCTGGTCTTTCTAACTCGCCCCCTTCCACCACAGGCTGGGCACGGATCGGATATGATCTGACCAGAACCACCACATTTGGGACACGGGGAGGTCGCCATCATCTGACCAAATGGCGTGTTTTGAACTCTGGTGACTTGACCCGTCCCGTTACAGTTGGTGCAGGTCTGAGGCGACGTTCCTGGCTTTGCACCAGAACCTGAACAGGTCGGACAAGACTCAAGCCTTGGGACTTGGATGGTAGTCTCAAGCCCCTTCGCAGCCTGTTCCAGCGTCAGATCTAGATCGTACCGAAGATCTCGACCCCGGGCAGGACCGCGTCTTCCTTCGCCACCGAAAAACATATCGAAGATGCTGCCGCCCCGATTACCAGAGCCGCCACCTCCAAATCCTCGGAGGAGGTCCTCAAAGTCGACGCCCCGGAATATATCTTCTTGACTGTACTGGCTATCGATCCCCGCGTGACCAAACTGATCGTATTGTCTTCGCTTGTCTTTGTTGGAGAGAACTGCATAGGCTTCTGATATCTCTTTGAACTTCTCCTCAGCGTCGGGCGCATCTGACCTGTCGGGATGGTACTTCATCGCCAACTTCCGATAGGCGCTCTTGATCTCCTTTTCGGCGGTGTCCTTGTTTACGCCCAACACCTCGTAGTAGTCTCGTTTCTGGGTTATGCAGATCCTCTCCTCAAAGTCGCGATCACATGTCTAGACTATTTCAAGCTTACTTGTTATCGTTGACGTACTCGTACTCGGCATCGATGGTCTCGCCTGAGGACGTGTCGCCCGCTTGTCCCTGATCCTGCTGAGCCTGTCCCTGATCCTGCTGGGTCTGTTGCTGTTTTTGCTGCTCTTCAGCCGCCTTTTGATACATGGCAGACGAAAGCTCGTATACAGCGTTCTGGAGCACTTCAGACTTCTCTTTGATCTTCTCGATGTCGTCCCCGCCCAACGTCTCTTTCGACTCGTCAATGGCTTTCTGGATCTTCTCCGTCATCTCAGAAGTTGCAACGTCTCCAGCATCTTTCAGGACCTTTTCAGCGGTGTAGACCAACGTTTCTGCCTGATTCCTGGCCTCGATATCGTCTTTTCGTTGGGTGTCCTCGTAGGCATGCTGCTCGGCATCTTTGACCATCCGATCAATCTCGTTTTGAGAGAGTTTGTGTGGTGCCGATATCGTGATGGACTGCTCTTTTCCCGTGGCCAGATCTTTGGCCGAAACGTTCAATATGCCGTTGGCATCGATGTCGAAGGTCACCTCGATCTGAGGAATGCCTCTTGGGGCCGGAGGAATCCCTGTCAGAGTGAACCGTCCAAGGGATGTGTTGTCCTTGGCCATGGGCCTTTCGCCCTGAATAATGTGGATCTCAACAGAGGTCTGATTGTCTGCCGCCGTTGTGAAGGTCTGACTCTTCCTCGTCGGAATGGTGGTGTTCCTCTCGATCAGTTTTGTGCCAACCCCACCCAGAGTCTCGATTCCCAGGCTCAGAGGCGTTACATCCAAGAGCAATATGTCCTTTACTTCGCCACCCAGAACGCCACCTTGAACGGCAGCGCCAATAGCCACGCACTCCATGGGATCGACGCCTCGTTCCGCCTCTTTTCCCATGAAATCGCTCACGAACTTCCGGACTGAAGGCATCCTGGTTGGACCTCCCACCAGAACGATTTTGCCCACTTCGTTCTTGCTAAGATTTGCGTCTTGGAGTGCCTGTTGCATGGGTCCCTTGCATTTTGCCAAAACGCTGTTGACCAACTCTTCGAGCTTTGCCCTGGTTATGACCATTTCCAAGTGTTTGGGACCGGTCTGGTCTGCGGTAATGTAGGGCAGGTTGATGTTGGTTTGAAGGACAGAAGATAGCTCTATCTTGGCGATCTCGACCGCTTCTCTCAAACGTTGCGCCGCCATCTTGTCCTGACGAAGGTCGACCCCGCTCTCCTGCCTGAACTTGTCGATCACATAATCCATGAGCAGTTCGTCCATGTCTCTGCCACCAAGCTCGGTATCGCCGCTGGTGGACTTGACCTCAAAGACGCCCTCGCCAATCTCCATTATTGTGACGTCAAGAGTGCCGCCACCAAGGTCGAATACCATTAGGGTGGCTTCGCCTTCTTTATCCATACCGTAGGCGATAGCTGCGGCCGTGGGCTCGTTGATTATCCTTGAGACCTCAAAGCCTGCAATCGTTCCGGCATCTTTAGTGGCCTGCCTCTGATTGTCGTTGAAGTAGGCAGGAACTGTGATGACCGCTTTATCCACTCTTTCGCCCAAATAGGATTCAGCGTCTTCTTTGATCTTCTTCAATATGGAAGAAGATATCTCCTGGGGCGTGTACTCTTTGCCGTAAACTTTGACCTTGTAATCAGAGCCCATCTTCCGCTTGATCGCGGTTATGGTCCCTTCAGGATTGGTCGCAGCCTGCCTTCTGGCGGGCTCGCCCACCAGTCTTTGACCGTCTTTGGTGAAGGCGACGTAAGACGGAAAAGCCTTACCTCCTGCAACGATGCTCGTCCCCTCAGCGCTGGGGATCATGCTGGGCTTGCCGCCTATGAGCACTGCGGCAGCGGAGTTGCTAGTTCCCAGGTCTATGCCTATGATCTTGGACAAGTTACCACCTTCCAAAATTAGATATCATGAGTGTCATAAGTGTCATAACTTACATTTATTACTTTTTAGATACCAATACTTTCGAGAAACGGATCACTTTTGAGTTGAGGGAGTATCCGCGCAGAACTTCTTCAACCACCGTCCCCTCTTCGTGCTCATCGGATTGGGCCATCATGAGGGCCTCGTGCTTGTAAGGGTCGAACTTCTCGCCCACGGTCGGTATGGGTAAAAGGCCCTCGCCTTGGAGCACGTCGAGAAGTTGCTGCCTTATTTTCTCAAGACCTTGATCGTGTTTTGCAGCCTGGTCGAAGCTGTCCAGAACTGGAAGCATTTTGACGATCAGCTTCTCGGATGCGTACCTCGAAAAGTCGGCTTTTTCCCTTGCTGCTCGCTTCAAGGCGTTGTCAAGTTCAGCCCGGCACCTGAGAAGTTGGTCTAGACGTTCGTCCGCGAGGTGCTGGGCTTCTGCGATCTGCGATTCAACTTCGTTTGCAGTCCCTGTCTCGGGCTTTCCTTCGACTTCGTCAGGTTCAAAACGTTCTGGACTGGATGTTTCTGATTCAAACGTCTCCAATTCAGACTCATCGACGTCAGAAGGCTCTGCTTCTGACCTCTTATTCTCCTGCCCCGCTTTCATAAACAACATCTCGAACAGATCCAGAAACGGAACATATCATCAGATAGAAACATTTTCGTTGGATATATGAGAACATTTCGCCAAAGAGGAAGAAAAACGGCGGCAAAGCCGTCTTTTCCTACATCATCATCGGATTGGTGAAATCATGTGGGCTTTGACCAGGCTTTGGCTTTAGGCCTTCTACCTTGGCTGCGATCACATCGTCCACCCTGAGCACCATGGTGGCAGCATCGACTGCAGACTTGATGGCTTGGATCTTGACATTGAGAGGCTCTACTACGCCTTGTTCCATCATGTCAACAGCAGTCCCACGGTTCACATCGAGACCGTAGTTCTTGGACTCGGCGTGCTTAGACTTCAGTCCCACTAACATGTCTATAGGGTCCAACCCTGCGTTCTCGGCAAGCGCGATAGGTATCGCTTCAAGGGAATCTGCAAAGGCTTCGACAGCAAGCTGTTCTCGTCCGCTTAAAGTAGATGCGTACTGTCTGATCTTCTCTGCAACCTCGATCTCTGGAGCGCCGCCACCTGGTACTATCTTCTTTGATTGTAGGACTGTGCCCACTGACCAGAGCGCGTCTTCAAGAGCCCTTTCGATGTTTTCCATCAGCTGCTCGGTCGAGCCGCGGATCACGATCGTTATTGCCTTGGCACCTTGGCAGCCCTCGACGAAGATCATCTTCTTCTCTTTTCCAACGCGCTTTTCCCGTACCAGGTTGGCTTGGCCTATGTCGCTCTCGGTGAATTCGAGCGGGTCTGTGACGATCCGTCCACCGGTGGCAAGGGCCAAAAGCCTCATGTCATCTTCGCTGACCCTTCTTGCAGCGAGGATTCCACTGTTGGCAAGATACCGAGAAGCGTACTGCCCTATTCCCTGTCTGCAGAAGACCACGTTAGCACCGGTCGCAGCGATGGCGTCCACAGCTTCTTTCAACACGTCATCTTCGCCTTCACGAAAGCTCATCAGCGACTCAGGATCGGAGATCCTCACCTTGGCATCAGTAGAGAGCTTTTTGAGCTCCAAAGTTCCGTCGAGAAGGGCGACCTTGGCATTTTCGATCTTCTTTGGCATTTCGGGGTTGAGCCTTTCGTGGTCCATCACGATTCCGTGGTAGAGGTGTGAATCGCCCACCGAGCCGCCACCAGTCTTGACGATCTTGACTCGTTCTTCCACGTCGACCTTGCCATCTTCTTCTATGGTCGTGGCAGCATCGACGCACATGTCGGTAAGCTCGTCTTGGAAAATCTCAACGCCCTTCCCGGTCATGGCGGTCTTGGCCACTTTTTTGAGGATATCCCTATCATCGTTGGATACTTCAATTACCATCTCATCCAGAATTTCTTGAGCCTTTTTCTGAGCTGCTCTGTAACCCTGGACGATTATTGTGGAATGGACTCCGACGTTGATCAGCTTTTCGGCGTTCTTCAGCAGCTCTCCTGCGATCACCACAGCCGTCGTGGTCCCGTCCCCTACTTCATCCTCTTGGGCGCGGGCCACTTCTACAATCATTTTAGCGATGGGATGCTCAATATCCATCTCCCTCAAGATGGTGGCACCATCGTTGGTGATGACCACATCTCCAGCTCCCTCGTCGACTATCATCTTGTCCATGCCTTTGGGTCCCAGAGTTGTCCTCACCGCATCTGCCACTGCTCTTGCGGCCATGATGTTTTTCCTCTGGGCGTCCTTTCCCGTATCTCTTTCGTGACCTTCTTTCAATATTAGTATAGGAGCATTGGTCAAACCTGCCAAACAGAGTCCTCCCCATCTTTCTGCCCATGAGCAGTTTGAAGTTCTATATAAGCGTTCCGGGATGCATAGGCCGCAGCAGAGGCGAAATATATAGACTATATAGGAAAACGCTGGAAAACGCTATATATGTGGGTGCTGTGACCTTAAAATGCGTGAATAGATATGATAAACCTCAGACAGTTCCACTTCTGACGGCTATATGCCTTATCTTTCTGGCTGCCGGATGCGTAGAGGAAAGCTCCAAAGAGAACCTGGTGATCACAGGATCTACCACTGTTCTCCCTGCGGTGGAAAGGTGCGCAGAGGTATTCAACGGGATGCAAGACGAGATAGGGGTCCAAGTGAGCAGCGGTGGATCTGGTCGAGGTGTTCAAGACGTGGCCACGGGACTTGCCGACATAGGGATGTCTTCGAGGGATCTTAAGCAGTCGGAGATTGAAAATTTTGGTGATCACTTCATAGCCCATCTCATCGGCTACGATGCAATCGCCATAGCGGTGAGCAAAGACGTTTACGATGCAGGGGTAACGAGTCTCTCTTCTGAACAGGTGGCCAAGATATACGCTGGCGAGACCGTGAATTGGAATAAAGTAGGGGGACCTGACATGCCGATACTCCCCGTGGCCAGAATTCCAGGATCTGGGACTGGTGACACTTTCAACAAGTTCATAATGGGCAGCACCAAAGCCGAAACTCCTGGTGTTGGCGTCAACGCCATGGAAAACGCCGAGATTAAGACGCTCTTGGTCCAAAGCAACAAAGCGATCGGCTATTTGGGAATAGGCTACGCCAAGACAGGAGATATCGGCGTCATCGAGTTGGACGGCGTACTTCCAACTGTCGAAAACGTTGAGAGCAGAAAGTATAAACTCTCTCGATCCCTTTACCTATACACCTGGATGGAAACCGGTGAAAAAGAGGCGAAATTCATAGATTTCGTACTGGGTGAAATTGGTCAAAGGATCGTGGAAGAAGAGGGTTTCATCTCTGTTCGGCAGGACTTGGGAGACGTTTGAGGTAGGGACGGCTTGAATTCTGTCAGGAGGCTGCACTGTTGTTCAAGATAGAGGTTAATAACCTGAACCTTTGGTATGGCGATAACCACGCCCTAAAGGACATATCCATGAAAATCCCCGAGAACCTGATCACGGCGTTTATAGGTCCTTCAGGATGCGGCAAATCCACCTTTATTCGCTGTATTAACAGGATGAACGATCTTGTGAACATCGTCAGGATCGAGGGAGAGGTGCTCTACGATGGGATGGACATTTACGACAAAGACGTAGATGTAGTGGAGTTGCGAAAGAGAATCGGGATGGTGTTCCAAAAGCCAAACCCATTCCCCATGTCCATCTATGACAACATCGCCTACGGACCCAGGATTCACAGCGCCAAAAATGTAGATAAGATAGTGGAACAGAGCCTAAAAGACGCAGCTCTCTGGGAAGAAGTCTCTGATAGGCTGGACAAGCCTGCCATGGGCCTGAGCGGTGGACAGCAGCAAAGACTTTGTATAGCCAGAACGATGGCAATGAAGCCCGATGTCATTCTCTTTGACGAGCCTTGCAGCGCTCTTGATCCGGTCTCCACCGGAAAGATAGAAGACCTGATGGAAAAGTTGAGGGGCAAGTACACCCAGATAATCGTGACCCACAACATGCAACAGGCTGCTCGAGTTTCAGACCATACCGCTTATTTCTTGCTTGGAGAGCTGATCGAGTTTGGCGAGACAAACGAGCTATTTGAAAATCCTAAAGAGAAGAGTACGGAGGATTACATCACAGGTAGGTTCGGCTAG
>CAZXBV010000067.1:5257-7365 GCA_964639155.1 uncultured Methanotrichaceae archaeon | reverse complement strand
GCATAATTGTAATTCATGCGCCTTGGAGACACCGCCTTGCCCCCTAACGTGAAGTTTGTGCCCACCACCTGCCCTTATTGCGGAACCGGCTGCGGCTTTCTTCTTGCAGTTGTGAACGGATTGGTCAAAGGCGTGGAGCCTTGGCACCGCGCCCCCATAAACGAGGGCAAGCTCTGCCAGAAGGGAAGATATGCCCACCAGTTTATCCATAGCGAAGATCGGCTCACCTGCCCTCTGATCAGGAGAGGCTGCCACTTCGTCGAATCCACCTGGGACGAGGCGCTCAGGCTGATCGCAGAGAAATTTGCGTCTTTCGAACCGGAAGAGTGCGCCTGCCTATCTTCAGCCAAGTGTTCGAACGAAGAAAACTACCTGATGCAAAAATTCGCCCGGGTCGTCCTCAAGACTCCTCACATCGACCACTGCGCAAGGTTGTGCCATTCTTCCACGGTTGCGGGCCTGGCCGAAGTCTTCGGATCGGGCGCCATGACCAACTCCATCCTCGACCTTGAAGAGGCAAAATGCATATTCGTTATCGGCTCAAACACCTTCGAGCAGCATCCTTTGATCGGAAGAAGGATCGTCCTTGCCAAGAAGAAGGGTGCAAAGGTGATCTGCGCCGACCCGAGAAGGACGCCCACTGCAAAACAGGCAGACCTCTATCTTCCGATGCGGTCGGGAACCGACGTTTCCCTTCTGAACGGGATCATGCGCCACATAATCGAACATGGCTGGACGGATCGAGACTTCATCCAAGAGAGAACGAAAGGTTACGAGCCTTTCAGAGATACAGTCCTGAAGCCAGAGTACTGCCTAGAGAACGTCTCTGAAATCACGGGCGTATCTAAAGAGGATATTGCAAAGGCAGCCGAATGGATCGCAAACTCGAAGCCTTCGGCTTTGATCTACTCGATGGGGATCGCCCAGCACACCACCGGTGTAGACAACGTGAAGTCCGTCGCAAACCTGATGATGCTTACAGGAAACTTAGGGATACCCGGCGGAGGTGTAAATCCGCTCCGAGGCCAAAACAACGTCCAGGGTGCCTGTGATATGGGCTGTTTGCCAAATGTGTACAGCGGATACCAGAAGGTGACTGACCCTAAAATCCGCGAGCGAATGATGAAGCTATGGGGCGCAGAAGAGGTTGCGCCCGGCAGGGTGGGATACGCCGTCACCGAGATGATGGACATTCTCACAGATCATCCAAAAGTCCTCAAATGCATGTACATCATGGGCGAAAACCCAATGCTTTCAGACCCCGACATAAATCACGTGAGACGCGCCCTGGAGAACCTGGAGTTTCTCGTGGTTCAGGAGATTTTCTTAAGCGAGACTGCGGAATTTGCAGATGTGGTACTTCCTGCGGCGTGTTATGCCGAGAAGAACGGGACGATCACCAACACTGAACGAAGGGTTCAGAAGTGGAGAAAAGCTATCGATCCACCAGGCAAAGCAAAGCCAGACTGGCTCATAATCACTGAGATCGCCGAGCGCATGGGATACGGGTCCCAGTTCTCCTACGGATCTGAAGAAGAGATCTTCCAGGAGATCGCAAAGGTCACGCCTTCCTACGGCGGAATGAATTACGATCGGCTCGATCGGCCCGAAGCGCTCCAATGGCCCTGTCCCGACGCAAATCACCCGGGAACTGCCATCTTACACGCTGAAAAGTTCGGGACCGCCGACGGCCTGGGCGCTTTTTCTCCTGTTGACTGGAAGCCTCCCGCCGAGGTTCCTGATTCAGAGTATCCTCTCATCTTCACGACCGGAAGGTCGATTTGGCACTGGCACACAGGAACCATGACCCGCCGATCTGAAACCCTCGATCGGGAAGTTCCGACTGGCTGGATCGAGATCAACCCAATGGACGCAAAAGATCTCGGGATCGAGAATGGCGAAATCGTGAAAGCAATCTCGCGCCGAGGCGAACTTTTAGTCCCTGCAAAGGTGACTGAAGACATCAGACGAGGCGAGGCTTTCATGCCTTTCCACTTCAAGGAGTGTGCGGCCAACCTATTGACAAACAGAGCCTGCGACGAGGTCGCAAAGATCCCTGAGTACAAGGCCTGCGCCGTGAGGATCGAAAAGATCGAAAGAATCGAAAA
>CAZXBV010000067.1:0-5157 GCA_964639155.1 uncultured Methanotrichaceae archaeon | reverse complement strand
TGAAACCGGGCGATCCCGAGAAAACTGAGGCGGAGGGTGAAAGATGACTTCGAAGGGCGATTTGATATACGCCTGGTCGACAGACCCTGGTGTGGTGGAAATGGGCGAATCTGGAGGCGCTGTCACCGCCATCCTGAAGTTTGCGCTAGAGAGCAACACGGTAGATGCAGTTCTTGCCGTAAAGAAAGGTTCAGACGTATACGATCCTTTGCCCGTCTTGATTACCGATCCTGATGAGATCGAAGACATTGCAGGTTCGATGCATTGTGGCACCCTCCTTTTATCCAAGTTTTTCGAGAAATACTTGAACGGGACAAAAGATCTGAAAATCGCAGCCTCGCTCAAGGGTTGCGACGTGATGGGCCTTTATGAACAGGCGAAGAGGGGCCTTGTGAACCTGGAGAACGTCTTCATGATAGGGTTCAACTGCGGCGGCACGATATCTCCTGCGATGGCAAGGAGGATGGTCGAAGAAAAGTATCACATCGATCCCGATTCAGTGACCAAGGAGACGATTGCAAGAGGCCGTTTCTTCGTAGAGCACGACGGAATTGAAGAGGGGATCTCGATCCCGAAACTCGAAGAAGACGGTTACGGAAGGCGGAGCAACTGCCGACGCTGCAAGATGAAGATACCAAGACATGCAGACCTTGCTTGCGGAAACTGGGGCGTCACCTCTGACATGACCGGAAAGGCGACTTTCGTTGAGGTTTGCAGTCGTCGGGGCGCAGAGCTGATAGAAAAGGCAAAAGCCTCTGGCGCAATCGAGATTGGATATCCTGGACCAAAATATGCAGATGTTCGAAGAAAAAGAGAGATGCAGATCCTAGACGTAGCCAATGATTGGCAGGAACGAGACCTTGAGCCGTTGAGGTCGGCAAAGAAGCGTTTGCGCCTGGTGATCGAGGAGACCTCCCGCTGCATAAAGTGTTACACCTGTGTCGAAGTCTGCCCTGCACTCTTCGACTCAACGAGCCCATATCTTACGATCGATCCTGGAAAAGTCCCTCCTGGCCTTGAGTTCCATCTGACCCGTTACGCCCATGTGGCCGATTCCTGCATCAATTGCGGCCAGTGCGAAGAACTCTGTCCAATGGATATACCCAATTCACTCATCATGCATTCGATCGCAAGAGACCTCGAAGACCTCTACGGGTATCATGCAGGAAAAGACATGTCTACGCCTGCAATCTCCAGGTTGGATAAGCCAATGGGCAAATAGTGCCTGTTTTTTCACCACTTTTTGCACCCGTTTTCAGAAAGGATATCTTTATCTCACATCGAACCCGAGGCAAATCCCATGGCGCTGGACGAGGTTACGATCACAAGGGCGATAGTAGAATCTTACATGAACACCTTCTTGAAGTTCACCGATGTGGACGTGGCTCTGGTAGGGGCGGGCCCCGCCAACCTGGTGGCCGCTAAAAAGCTGGCAGAGGCGGGTGCAAAGACGGTGGTCTTCGAAAAAAACATCTCCGTGGGCGGCGGCATCTGGGGCGGCGGAATGATGTTTCCAAGGATAGTTGTCCAGAAAGAAGGATGCAGAATTTTGGACGAGTTCGAGATCCGGTATCAAGAATATGAAAAAGGCTACTACGTAGCAAACTCCATCGAGACTGTGGCCAAGCTGACAGCAGGAGCCATCGATGCCGGAGCCGAGATAATCAACCTAGTCGCGGTTGAGGACGTCATGATCCGAGAAGGCGAGAGAGTTGCAGGCCTTGTCATCAACTGGAACGCAGTCGAGAGGATGCGCCTTCAGGTAGATCCCTTATCGATCAGGGCCAAAGTGGTGATCGACGGAACTGGCCACGAATCTTACATCTGCAACGTCGTCCAAAAGAAGATCCCAGGAGCTTGTGTCGGACCTTCTGGTGTTGTCGGCGAAAAACCCATGTGGGCTGATGCTGGCGAAAAAAGCGTGGTTGAGGTCACCCAAGAAGTATATCCAGGCCTGATCGCCACTGGAATGGCAGCTTCTGCAGTTGCAGGCAGCCACAGGATGGGGCCAATCTTCGGCGGGATGCTTCTTTCTGGTGAGAAGGCCGCCATGCTCGCTCTGGATAAGTTGGATCGTTAGATTTGAAATATCCAACGTTAACATCAACGTCAGATATCGGGATTACAGGCGGGCACCTTTCTGGGACTACCTTCCCGACTATAATCTTTCAATAGAGGTTGCAGCGATGCCGGACATCAGAGGAGCAAAAGACCTGGTTGATTTCATCCTGGAAAGGTATTCAGGAAAGGTGGTCGAGGTTGGGGTGGGCAAAGCGACCGAAGTTTCTGCAGAACTTTCTCAAAAGTTAGATCTCATGGCCACTGACCTTGTTGGCGGGCAAGAGAACGGTTTGGGCATAGTGGGCGACGACATATTCTCGCCTCGAAAGGAACTCTACAAAGGGGCCAGTCTCATTTACGCCATAAGGCCACCGCTAGAGCTGCAGCTCGCAATGGGCAGGCTCGCACAAGAGATTGGGGCCGAGGTCATAGTTCGGCCCCTGGCGGACGAGGTGGCTAAGCTTTCCGGCTTTCAAAGGTCGCTGATAAACCGGGGCCAGGCCCGTTTTTATCTCTTCACACCCTTGACGGAATATTCCACCTCTTGAACAGTTCTGCTGCGACTACCACAAGTGATGCGACCACGAGGATCGATGCCCAACTTTCAAGAGCTAGGGGTGCAGTCTTGAAGAGAGACTGCATGAAGGGCAGGTATATGGCCGCAAGTAGCGCTATTACAGAGGCCGAAAGTCCCAACATTAGCTTCTTGTTCGTGTTCGGGTTGAGCGCAAAGACCGAATCTGTAAGAGATCGGCTGTTGTAGGCGTTGTAAAGCTCGAATATTACCAAGGCTGCAAAGACGGTGGTCCTGGCTTCAGGCAGATCCACGCCTTTTTCGAGGGCAAGGGCGTAAAGTCCCAAAGATCCTAAGAATATCACGCAAGATATTCCAAGGGTGTACATAAAGAGCCCTCGTGTCAGGATGGATTCCTTTGGGTTTCGCGGGTCTCGTTCCATGAGTTCAGAGTGAGCAGGCTCGACGCTCAGCCCGATTGCAGGAAACTCGTCAGTCACCAAGTTGATCCAGAGAATCTGAAGCGCCAGAAGCGGAACTGGAAGGCCCAGCATCACCCCGAGAAATATTGTCATGACCTCTGCGAAGTTGCAGGAGAGAAGGTATGAAGATGCCTTTCTGATGTTGTCGTAGATCCTCCTTCCCTCCTCGACGGCCGAGACTATGGTCGCGAAATTGTCGTCGATTATGACCATGTCTGAAGCTTCTTTGCTGACTTCGGTTCCGGTTCGCCCCATGGCAATGCCTATATCTGCCGCCTTGAGAGCTGGCGCATCGTTCACCCCGTCTCCAGTCATTGCCACCACGTGGCCTCGCTCTTTGAGGGCTTTTACGATCCTGACCTTGTGCTCGGCCGTGGCCCTGGCGAAGACTGAAACGCTTTCAATAATTTCGTATAAATCTGCATCATCCATTTTCTCAAGGTCTGACCCTTCTAAGACCTCTCCATCCAGGATTCCAAGCTCTTTTCCGATAGTTGCGGCCGTGAGCTTGTGGTCTCCAGTAATCATCACCGGCCTTATTCCCGCCCTCTTGCAGACTTTTATGGCATCTTTGGCCTCAGATCTTGGAGGGTCCATCATGCCCACGAGTCCAAGGAATGTCAGGTCTGTCTCAACGTCTTCCCTTTCCATAGAGGGCGAATCAAGCTCTTTATGGGCTATGGCAAGGAGGCGAAGTCCTTCGCTGGCCATGCCTTCTGCCGTCATGAGAATTTCGCGGCGCATCTTTGATGTGAGATCTTTTTGTCCTTCCGAAGTCATGACATGGCTGCAAAAGTCAAGCACGATCTCTGGCGCACCTTTCATCGAGGCTTCGAGGCCTGATGAATCGGATTTGTGAACCGTCACCATCCTCTTTCGTTCCGAATCAAAAGGCAATTCCAGAACTTTTTTGTATTGGGTTTGCACCGCTTCCAAGAGGCCCGCTTTCTTGGCGAGAACGACGAGTGCGCCTTCGGTGGGATCGCCTATCACTCGCCAGCCGTGATCTGTAATCTCAAGATTAGAGTTGTTGCAAAGGACGCTTGCCGCAAGCAAAGTTTCAAGGTGCCCCTCTTCTTGGACGTCGAGCTTAACACCTTGGACGAGAAAATCTCCTTGAGGGTCATAACCCGATCCAGTAACCTCTATCTTTCTATCTGTCCAGATCTCTCTTGCAGTCATCTCCCCTCGGGTCAGGGTGCCGGTCTTGTCGGTACAGATCACTGTAGTGCTTCCGAGGGTCTCGACTGCAGGAAGCCGCCTGATTATGGCGTTTTTCTTTGCCATTATCTGCGTGCCATAGGCAAGAGTTACGGTCACAACGAATGGGAGCGACTCGGGAATCCCGGCGACTGCGAGAGCTGCAGCGATTATCAGGGTGGAAAGCAAAGGCGAGCCTCGCGAGATCTCCACTGCGAAGATTATGGCGCAGGCGGCAAGGACGACCATCGCCAGCTGTTTTGCAAGCACCTGGAACTTGATCTTGAGCGGCGGATCTTCTGGCGTCTCTTGAATCAGGCCAGATATCCGTCCCAATTCGGTGGCCGAACCAGTAGCGGTGACTGCAGCCTTGCAGTTTCCGTAAACTACTATGGTTCCCATGTAGACCATGCAGGTCCTATCACCAAGAGACGCATCCTCCAGGACTGGCAAGAGACTTTTCTTTTCTGACACCGATTCACCAGTTAAGGACGACTCCACCACTTCAAGAGCCGTATGATCGATAATCCTGGCGTCGGCAGGGACCTTATCGCCAGCTTCAAGGCGGATAACGTCGCCGGGGACGATTTCCGTAACAGAGATTTGGCTGACCTTTCCGTCTCTCAAGACGTGAGCCTCGGGCGCCACCATCTCTCTTAAGGCTTCCATGGCTCGCTCTGCCTTGTACTCCTGAACGAATCCAATGAGCGATATGAAGAATATTATTCCCAAAATAACGTAGGCGTTGGTGGTCTCTCCTGATATCCAGGATATGACAGATGCTGCGATCAGGACGATTATGAGGTAGTTTTCAAACTGACGGAGAAACATCTTGGCTTTCGATGGCTTGTAGATCTCAGCAAGCTGGTTTGGGCCGTATTCGATCGATCTATTCTCGGC
>CAZXBV010000066.1:0-7395 GCA_964639155.1 uncultured Methanotrichaceae archaeon | reverse complement strand
ATAAGCAGGGTCGTGAAGACCATAAAATAGACGAGGAATGCATATAATGCGACTTTCGATGGATTTGGAGCTACAAGACATACCGGGACAGTTGGTGTTGTCCCTGGAACCTTTCAAAACGTACAAGGGAAACATCATCAGCGTAGTCCACCACCGAGACCGCAAGACTCCTATGGGTAAGATCCCCGTCCGGCTCGTTTTCGAGATCGATAAGCCCAATATCGACAAGGTCAAAAATCAACTCGAAAAAAATGGCATTATTGTTGCCAGGGTCGGCGAGGATCGCTTCGTAGAGGAGATGTCAGTCCTCCTCGTCGGTCACGTAGTTGACACCGACTTGGGAGATACCATCAACCGGATCGACTCCACCGGCTTTGCAGAGGTAGAAGACCTCTGCTTGAAAATGCCTGGAATAGAGGATCCCTCCTCTGCCTACATGAGGATTCGAGCGACTGGCAAGGAGGAGATCGAAAAATCTCTCTCCATATTGCGCGAGGTGGGGCTACAAAAGAATTTGCTGGTGATAGAACCGATCGAGGCTGAGAAGATATGAAAGAGGTCAAGATATCCCTGGTGGGATTCGGGATAGTAGGGCACGGCTTTTTGGAAGTCGTCCGCCGAAAGAAAGAGATGTTGAAAGCGATGGGTCTGGACATCAATGTGGTCTCTGTCACCGACATTACCGGCACCGTTTACGATCAATCGGGGATTGATTTCGAAAAGATCCAAGGTGCTAGAACTCTTGAAGGGCTCGCTAACATGGAGGCCACCGGGCAGGCCGCCATAGAAGAGATCGAATCCGACCTTGTAGTAGAGGTCACTCCAACCAACATAGATCACGGCCAGCCTGGTCTGGGCCATATAGAAGCCGCTCTATCACAAGGAATGCACGTTGTGACCTCAAACAAGGGACCGCTGGTGGTGGCCTATAAAACGCTAAAAGATCTCGCCAAAGAAAACGAGGTCCAGCTTAAGTACGAGGCCACGGTCGGCGGGACCATGCCCCTATTAAGCCTCGTCGAAAAGAACCTGGTCGGAAACAAGATCCATAGCATCAGGGGCATATTCAACGGGACCTGCAACTACATCCTAACGAGGATGATGGAAGAGAAATACCCTTACGGCTACGCCCTCAACGAAGCCCAGGAGCTGGGGATCGCAGAGTCAGACCCCACCTACGATGTAGATGGAATCGATACCGCCGGCAAAGTGGTAATCCTGGCCAACTCCATATTTGATATGGACGTAAAATACAGCGACGTCGACGTCACCGGTATCACCGGTATCACTACAGAAGCCCTCAACCTATCCTGGGATAGAGGATATCTGGTCAAGCTCATAGGGGACGTTCCTGCCCTCACAGTTAAACCCATGCTAGTTCCAAGGAGGAGCCCTCTTGCTGTGGGCGGCACCCTGAACGCGGCATCAATCGAGACGGACCTATCTGGAACCATTACCGTGACAGGCCTTGGTGCAGGCTCCATCGAGACCGCCAGCGCCATATTGAGCGATATAGTGGGAATCTACACCACTGCCAGACTCTGATACATGACCTGCTTTCTCCAATTCGCCAAGCTTTGTCAACAGATTGAGGCCGTCAGCGGATCGCTTGAAAAGACGGCAATGCTGGCGAGCTTCTTGACTGAGCTAGACGAAGAGGAACTGGGGATCATCCCAACCTTCGTGATGGGTTCGCCCTTTCCTGCAAGCTCGCCCATGCTTTTGGGTGTTGGGCCAAGCACCTTATATGAGGCACTCTCGAAGGCCACTGGATGTTCTCTTGCCAAGATCAACGAGAGGCTCAGAAAGACCGGCGACGTTGGAACTGTGGCCGCAGAAACTGTCGGAAAAAGGCTGCAGCCTACCTTTGCAACGTTTATGGGACACAATCAGCTCTCCATCTCAGACGTCCACAAAAGATTCTTGGACATAGCAAGGGCCTCAGGAAAGAAGAGTCAGGGGGCGAAGATGAAGAACCTCCAGTACATATTCAGCGAATCGTCCTCAATCGAGGCCCAATACATCGCCCGCATGGCGCTGGAAGATATGAGGATAGGCGTGGGCGAAGGGGTCGTTCGCGACGCTGTTGCCAAGGCTTTCGACAGGACGCCAGAGGACGTGGAACGGGCTTACTGCCTCACCAACGACCTTGGCCTTGTGGCCCAGAAAGCAAAAGAAGACCGTCTTTTGGACCTCTCCATAAAAGTGGGCCGCCCCATAAAGATGATGCTGGCCCAGCTAGGTTCCGGGATCGAGTCGTCACTTTCTGATATAGGATCCGCTGCGGCTGCAGAATGGAAGTTCGATGGGTCAAGGGTCCAGATTCACGGAGACGGCGACGATATTCAGATATACTCTCGTCGACTCGAAAACGTGACAAAATCCCTCCCCGAAATCGTGCAGGCCATTAAAGACCACGTCCATGCCGAGAGCTTCATCCTAGATGGCGAGGCGGTAGCCATCGGAAAGGACGGAAGGCCCCTTCCCTTTCAGGAAATTTTGAAACGTTTCAGGAGGAAGTACAAGGTCGAGCGCCTTGCAGCCCAAATCCCTCTTGGGATCTACCTTTTCGACTTGGTTTACATGAACGGCGAGGACCTGATCGACCTGCCCTTGAAAGATAGAAGGTCTCTTTTGGAAAAGGCTGTAGACTCAACTATCGTGGCCGAGCAGACATTGACCCAAGATCCAAAAGAGATCGAACAGATCTACAACGAGGCGCTAAAAGCCGGCCACGAAGGCTTGATGCTGAAAAACCCATCTTCGCCTTACTTGCCAGGGAAAAGGGGCAAGAACTGGCTCAAGATAAAGCCGGTGATGGAAACACTGGACCTCGTTGTGATTGGGGCAAGATGGGGCGAAGGGCGACGTGCGAAACTTTTTGGCACATACAGGCTGGCCTGCCGCGACCCTTACACTGGAAATTTGGTCGATGTCGGGTGGGTCGCAACAGGTATCACCGACGAGATGTTGGCAGATTTGACTGAGATGTTCTCTGACTTCGTGATCACGACCGAGGGAATGGAGATGGAGTTCAAGCCCAAGGTGGTGTTCGAGGTGGCCTACGAAGAGATCCAGAAGAGTTCCAACTACTCTTCGGGTTATGCTCTCAGGTTCCCAAGGCTCGTTGGGGTCAGAGAGGATAAGTCTCTGGACGATGCCGATACATCCGAGAGGCTCGAATCGCTCTATTTGTCGCAGAGAGGGCGAAATGGCCAATCTTCAGCAAAGCGGAAGTGCTGAAGTTTTTCAGAGCGAAACTCAGGCACGAAACATATTTCTGATCTCTGACGTAAGATTTGTGGGAGTTGTCTTAATTGATATTCAAGAAGCTGAGCGAGCTTAGTGATGACGAACTTTCTGGCTTGCTATCCAGAAAGTTGAACGTTCAAGAAGTCATACCAACTGTGGTCGAGATCCTAAACGACGTCGAGTCTGAAGGCGACAAGGCCCTGGCCAAGTATACCAAGCGGTTCGACGAAGTGAGGATTGGAAAATTCAAGGTATCCAAAGACGAAATAGAGAAGGCTTATGACAAGGTTCCAAAGAGGTTGAGACAGTCTCTTGAGACCGCCCTTGAGAACATCGTGGCCTTTCACCACCAACAGATGGATCAAGATCTCTGGATGACGGAAGTTTCTCCAGGAGTCATGGCCGGCCAAAAGATCGTGCCTTTGGAACGGGTTGGAGCTTACGTTCCCGGAGGCCTTGCGTCTTACCCAAGCTCTGCGCTCATGACAGTTTTGCCTGCAAAAGTGGCAGGAGTCCCAAAAGTTGTGGTTTGCACACCACCGAACAAGGACGGCAGCGTCGAGCCCTTAACCCTCGTTGCGGCCGACATGGCAGGAGCCGACGAGATCTATAAGGTTGGGGGAGTTCAAGCTCTTGCCGCCATGGCCTTCGGGACCGAGACCGTGCCCAAAGTAGACCTGATAGTGGGTCCCGGAAACATCTACGTGACCGCAGCAAAGCTCCTTTTGAGGAACAACGTCGAGATAGACATGCCTGCAGGTCCAAGCGAAGTTTTGATCATTGCAGATTATACGGCAGAACCAGAGGTTCTTGCAGCCGATATGATCGCCCAAGCAGAGCACGATCCCCAGTCGATATCGGTCTTGGTGAGCACCGACGAGGACCTTTCCATCGCAACGAAGGCAAAGCTGGAAAAACAAGCGAATGACGCTGCTCGCAAAGATATTGTCAAAAAGAGCCTCGCACAGAGCGCCATCCTGACGGCAGCCACTATTGAAGATGCAATAACTTTCTCCAACGTCTTTGGCCCCGAACATCTTGAGATCATTGCCAAAGATTACATGGAGATCCTAAGAGAGATTAAGAACGCAGGAAGCGTCTTCCTGGGTCCTTATACCCCCGTTGCGGCAGGAGATTACGCCAGCGGGACGAATCACGTCCTTCCCACGTCAGGGTACTGCAGAGTATTTTCGGGCCTGAACGTGGACCGGTTCATAAAGAAGATCACAATCCAGCAGATAACAAAAGATGGGCTGAAAGGTCTAGAAGAGACCATAACCACTCTCGCCGAGGCCGAGGGTCTCAAAGCCCATGCTGAATCTGTGAGAATGAGGCTGGCAGAAAGAACGCCTGAGTAGAGAACCATAGTCGAGAACCGATTAGATGAGTCTAATCGGTTCTCGCAAGAATTGGTGCTTAACAACACCTCTAGAAAAAGGCGGAATGCCCCCTTCTTTGAGGGGGCTGACTCATCCCTAGATCAGTTGTTTTCTCTCAAAGCCGCTGAAATCACGGGCAAGGGCAGTTGAAGACGCTTGAAGAATCCCAAATTCCGGGCGTCACTCCGTTGGGCGTTTCACCGATACAACAAGATAGCCAATCTGTCTCATTTTCTTCTTTGGGATAGTCGCTCCTTATTAAAATCTTTCGATTTATGTTATACGTTCCATCGTACCGCTCTTCTCCATACCCGGCCACCAATCTGTCGGTGCCAATCCGCCAATACTTAAGATCGGCAATTCCAGTGGAATGGGATAAGAGCTGATAGTCCAAAGTGCTATTAGGCATAAAACTCGTTTCGATGATGGTATCGTTAGTCGCGACCACCGTAGCGTTCATTTGATTCAACCTGAGCTTGACGTCCCGATCCCTGTTAAGCTCTCGGTTGTAAAGGAATTCGGTGGACACACCGCTTAGGCTGTTTCCAATACATTCCCGATCGTTTATGCCTTGGCCCACGTAGTCTACAGATCTGGTGGCGTTCAAGTTGACCGGCCAATTCTCCCCGAATTCGATGGTCCAAATTTTGCTGTTGTTGGGCTTGTTTACATCCATGTAAATGCACGACACCGTTGACTCAAGATGAATTTCTTCCTCAGAACTGTAGAGACCCTCTAAAGCTGCAGTCCTTTCCTTCAAAAAGACGTCGTTTGTCCCCACATCAGCATAACGCAGGTGAGATGGGACTAAAACTCTGCCTGAAGGGGTGACCTGGATGGGTGCGATTTCGCCCTCTACCATCCCGCTCATATTAAAACTAATGTTGTCAGATTGACGATGTATGCCCCAGTAAGATCCATCGGTCACGTTGTCTACTTCTGCATTCCAAAAAACGGCTGACGCCGGAGATATGAACGCCGCTAAAAACAACGCAAGAACCATCACCCTCATCTAGATCACCACCACAATGTCGTTTGGATCGTTATCGACGACGCTGCAATTGATAATAGTTGGATCGACCAAACTGTAAATGCCACCACCGTTTCCTTTGCCCTCAATTGCATCACCTTCAACTTCATACCCCAAATTGCCGTCATCGCCATCGGCACCGTTGTCCCCATCGTGACTATAACTCAGATCAATATCAGGTATGAATTCCATAAGGCTATTATTTCCTCCAATATCGATAACGGTGCCGTTTCCAATGCCAATGCCTCCTGAGCCACCGGCACCACCTGAGCCGCCGATGCCACGATCCCCGTCGCCGCCGCTTCCAAGACCACCAGTCGCGTTGTTTCCTGTGACGTTGCCCTCGGTCAGATTAAGATCTCCTTCGTTGTAGACGCCAACCCCTGTGCCATTTCCACCGATGCCAGAGCCGCCAACTGCCCCCCCACCAGATCCACCAAGACCACCATTGCCGCCATCGCCACCTACACCAACTCCAACGCCAAGATCACCAGTACCGTTTTCGTTTCCAGTGCCGATGCCAGATCCGCCTCGGCCACCCACTCCGCCAGAGCCACCGTCACCTCCAGATCCATCGCCACCAATTCCGTCACCACCTTCTGCGATGTTATTGGTGATTTCGAAATTGGTCAAGTTCGCCTCGCCATCATTGTAGACGCCACCACCGCTGGAATTGCCACCGGTACCCATGCCACCGGTTCCAACACCACCTGCGCCACCATTGCCACCATCGCCACCGAAACCACCAACTCCAACACCTACAGCCACTCCTATGCTGCTGCCGTTACCTGTGCCGTTGCCATATCCAGTCCCACCGATACCGCCGGCGCCGCCGCTGCCACCATCGCCACCGATCCCAGAGCCGCCGACACCATCGCCACCTTTGGCCACGTTTCCATCCACAGAGACGTTTGTCGAGGTTAAGTTGCCATCGTTGTAGATTCCAGCACCTTTCGCATCACCGCCAATGCCCGCACCACCGGTTCCATCGCCACCGTCACCACCTGCGCCGCCAGCTCCACCACTGCCTCCAATGCCAACACCAATGCCGCCACCTATACTGGCATTGACTCCGGCACCAGTACCATTTCCAATTCCGTCTCCTCCTATGCCACCGGATCCACCCAAACCACCAGATCCGCCGATTCCATCGCCACCATTGCCATCTCCACTCTCGGCCACGTTTCCATCTACAGTGACGTCTGTCAAAGTCAAGTTGCCATCGTTGTAGATTCCAGCACCTTTCGCATCACCGCCAGAGCCCTCGCCACCGATTCCGGATCCGCCGGCGCCGCCAGAACCGCCAGCACCACCGCTTCCTCCAACGCTGATACCTACCCCAATCCCGACACCAGTTCCGTTTGCAGAAACATTGTCAACACCACCATTGATGCCACCGATGGCAGTGCCACCAGCTCCACCACTGCCACCCAAACCACCTAATCCACCGATGCCAGATCCCCCGACACCATCGCCGCCTTCGGCCACGTTCTCATCCACAGAGACGTTTGCCAAAGTTAAGTTGCCATCGTTGTAGACTCCAGCACATTTCACATCACCGCCGGAGCCCTCGCCACCAATCCCAGATCCACCGTCGCCACCAGAGCCGCCGGCACCACCGCGTCCTCCAACGCTGACGCCTATGCCGACGCCCACATTAGTGTCAGTTCCGTTGGCCGCGGAATTGCTAACGTTACCATAAATGCCACCGGAAACGTCACCGCCGTCACCTCC
>CAZXBV010000065.1:5615-7404 GCA_964639155.1 uncultured Methanotrichaceae archaeon | reverse complement strand
ATGAATCCCAAACGACGTCGTCGCAACGCTTATATCTGTAATATCAAATTCACCCTCCTGGATTTGTTCACGGCGGTGTTTTCATGTTCCTCGATTTTTGGAGAGATGTTGAGTCGCTTTTGCGCGATGCGCTAGATAGATGTGGATTTGAGCTTCCTTTGGCCGATTCCAAGGTCAAAGAGAACGAGCTTGCTTTGGAGCTCACCCCTCATGCAGATCTAGCCTCGACCATATCGTTCAGGCTCGCGCCCGTCCTCAGGCGCAGCCCCGTATCGATCGCTCAAGAGCTGAGCGATGCTTTCGTCCCGGAAAAAGACGCCACCGTCGAGCGGGTCGAAGTGAGCGGCCCCTACCTCAACTTCTACGCCAACAGTCGATTTTTGGATGCGGTCCTCCTCGAAGCTCAGGGCAAAGAGGCGTGGTATGGGTCTATGACCGGAAAGGCGATAGTGGAACACACATCGGCAAACCCCAACGGTCCATTGCACGTGGGTCACATCAGAAACTCCGTCATAGGCGACACATTGGTCCGAATCCTCAAAAAGGCCGGGTATGATGTCGATTCTCAGTATTACGTCAACGACATGGGCCGGCAGATCGCAATCGTAGTCTGGGGCAGAGAACGGTACGAAGTTGATGACTCAAAGCCAGATCACGCAACAGCCAAAGTCTACATACAGGCGAACAGGGACCTTGAAGCAGATCCCGATCTCGTATCCCAAGTAGACGAGCTGATGAGGCTCTATGAGTCTGGCAACTCCAAGACCGCAGAGAAGTTCAAGTCGGCTGTCGAGTTTGCCCTATCCGGGATCGAAGAGACCTTGACCGGGCTCAACATATCTCACGACAATTATCACTGGGAGAGCGAGTTTGTCATAGATGGCTCAGTCTCCAAAGTTATCGAATCTCTGGAGGCTACCGGCCTTACAGAATGGGACGACGGCGCCTTCCAGCTGGACCTCGGCGAACAGGGCTTTGAAAAGAAGCTCGTTTTGAAAAGGTCTGATGGAACTTCGCTCTACACCACAAGAGACCTTGCATATCACAAGTGGAAAGCCCAAAATTCAGACAGGATGGTCGACATTCTGGGTGCCGATCACAAGTTGATATCTGGACAGCTCAGCGCCACCTTGAAGCTGATCGGTGTTCGTGAGCCTGAGATCGTGATCTTCGAGTTCGTCTCCCTTCCCACAGGTTCCATGAGCACGAGGAAAGGTAAATTCATCACCGCAGACGAACTTTTGGACGAGGTTGAAGCCCAGGCTTACAAAGAGGTTACGACCAGGAGGCCCGAAGAGAGCGAAGAGTTCAGGCGGGCTGTGGCCAAAGACGTAGGTCTTGGCGCCGTGAGATATGATATCGTAAAAGTTTCTCCAGACAAGGCGACAACCTTTGACTGGAAGAAGGCTCTGGATTTTGAGAAACTGAGCGCGCCATTCATCCAGTACTCGCATGCCAGAGCCTGTAGCATACTGAGCAAGGCGGAATTTGGGGGCGAGTTCGATCCTGCAAATCTCAGAAGTCCCGAAGAAGTCGCCCTCATCAAGAAGATATCTCAGTTCGATATGGTGGTGGAACGGGCAGCTAGTGAGCTAAAGCCCCATCATCTTGCAACTTACGCTCGTGAGATTGCTGAGACCTTTAACCAGTTCTACAGGTGCAGCCCTGTTCTCGATGCAGATCCCGGCGTCAAGGAGGCGAGGCTAGCCCTAGTTGCGGCGGCAAGAAACGCCCTCAAAGAAACACTGGAGACACTGGGGATTCCAGCGCTGGAGTCGATGTGATTTAT
>CAZXBV010000065.1:3182-5515 GCA_964639155.1 uncultured Methanotrichaceae archaeon | reverse complement strand
CCATAATTCGTCGCCCACATAGTGAATGGACTTGACGGCCTTTCCCTTCTCGCCCTTCATCTCAGCGCCGGAAACGAGGGCCCGGCCTATGGCGAGGGGTTTTCTGTGCCTCTCTTCTACAACCACCACCATATCTCCAGGCTCGATCTCGGGGTCTGCCTCCACTATTCCTGGAGACATCACATCTGCCCCGTTCACGACAAATTTCACAGCGCCAGAGTCCACCACCACTAACTTCTTGTTGGGCGATAGGAGAAGTGCGCCACGCACAGTGAAGAATGGCTCGCCTTCAAAGGACATGAGAAGCGGCTTATCCTTCACGAAAATCAAGTCGAACTCAGCTTCGGTCTCGGCAATTTCCAGAGAGGCACCCGTCAAGCGTGAAGGGTCTTCCATCAAGGGTCCGATGGCGTTCATTATCTTTTTGGACTCACTTCCCTTGAGGTGATGCCGGGATTTGATCTTCATGGTATCAATGTTTCCCGATAGGTTTAAATACGCAACGAGAGAGTCTGCCCGTAGCTTTTGTATTTACTACTGGGGAGAGGTCGATGGCTCAAAGACCGCTTGATATTTTGAACGAATCACTGAATGGATCCGTAATAGTTAAGCTCAAGGACGGCAGGGCGTTTCGAGGCGAGCTTCAAGGCTATGATATACACATGAACCTTGTTCTCGATAACACAGAGGTGATCTCGGAAGGCGAGGTCTCACACCAGCTTGGAACTGTGGTCGTCCGCGGAGACAACGTTGTTTACATTTCGCCGTGAGGTTCTTTAAATGAGTAAAGGTACCCCTTCAATGGGCAAACGCCAAAAAAAGACGCACATAAAATGCCGTCGGTGTGGCAGAGTCTCGTTTAACTACCACACTAAAGCCTGTGCGTATTGTGGATTTGGCAAATCTAAAAGGCTTCGAAATTATACTTGGCGGAGAGACAAGAGTCGCTAAGGGTGGCGGTCCGGGTTGCACGACAAGTGCGGCGTGGTGGGGATCTCATCAAGGGATCCTTGCCGCGATGTGGCCAAATCTGTTTATTATGCCCTCTACGCGCTGCAACATAGAGGCCAGGAGTCAGCCGGCATATCCGTCTATGATGGAAAAGCCGTCCGCACTCACAAGGCCATGGGCTTGGTCCCAGAGGTCTTCAAAGGTCACCACATAGACAGACTCGAAGGGTCTGTTGGGATCGGGCACGTCAGGTATTCTACCACTGGCGAATCGACGCCTGAGAACAGCCAACCAACCCTGGTGAGGCACAAAGATGGCGCGGTGGCGATAGCTCATAATGGCAATCTGGTCAACTCAAACAAGCTCAAAGAGGCTCTAGAGGCCGAAGGTGCAGTCTTTTATTCCACCACTGATACTGAGGTTATAGCCCGCTTCTTTATAAGGGAACTTGCAAAGCTCCAGGACCTGGCAGAAGCGGTCCGATCTCTCATGAGGAAGCTCGAAGGTTCCTATTCGCTTGTGATCCTCATGGGCGATACTGTGATAGGGATAAGAGACCCATTGGGGATCAAGCCGCTTTGCATTGGCGAGACCGATTTCGATATCGTGATCGCATCAGAGAGCGCAGCCATAGATACCTTAAATGGAAGATTGATTCGAGATGTTAAGCCTGGCGAAATGGTGGTGGTCAAGGACGGCGAATTTTGGACTCACCAAATTACTCATCTGTCACGTCCAGCACATTGCGTTTTTGAGTACATTTATTTCGCAAGACCTGACAGCGTCATGGACGGAAGATTGATCTACGACGTCAGGATGAAGATTGGAACCACCCTGGCCGACGAGCACCCTGCCAATGCAGACGTGGTCACTCCAATTCCCGATTCTGGGATCACTTCGGCCATAGGTTTTCACCAGCGTTCGGGAATTGCCTATCGTGAGTGTCTTCTCAAGAATAGGTACATCGGCAGGACCTTTATCATGCCTGACCAGGTGATGAGAGAGTCTGCGGTCAGGCTCAAGATGAACACGATCCGGCCCAACATCGAGGGAAACAAAATCATCATGGTGGACGACAGCATAGTCCGAGGCACCACCAGCAGGCGGATTGTGGATATGGTCAGAAATGCTGGGGCAAAAGAGGTCCACGTGAGGATAGGAAGCCCCCCAATCATTGCGCCCTGTTACATGGGAATAGACATGGCCACAAGAGATGAGCTGATCGCGGCCCATAAGACCGTTCCTGGCGTCGAAGCGGTGATCAATGCGGACTCTTTGGGCTACATTAGCCACGAAGGGTTGATCCGAGCTATCGGGATTCCGAGGGAACGGCTCTGCATGGGATGTCTAACAGGCGAATATCCGCTGGAGATCCCTGGCGA
>CAZXBV010000065.1:0-3082 GCA_964639155.1 uncultured Methanotrichaceae archaeon | reverse complement strand
GTTCTTGACTATAATTCGTTCGCGCGAATAGCCCCTTTCTATCTTTGCGGTTTTGAAGTTACACTGCCTAATTTCGAGTAGAAGGTGAGCATTTTTTTCGTCATTTTGCAGCCCTGTAGTGACAAAAGCCGTGGGCTGACTAGCGTTTTCCGGCGAAGACATATATATCTCAAGTCCAGTCCTAGGACCGCTACAGTCCAGGTGATTTTGAATGGCCAAAATTAAAGCAGGAGTTCTTGGAGCTACTGGCGCAGTAGGACAGCGTTTCATTGAGCAGTTGTGGGACCATCCTTGGTTCGATCTGACCAGTGTTGCAGCATCTAAGCGGAGTGCTGGCAAAAAGTATTCTGATGCAGCTGGATGGCGGCTCGAAAGTGAACTTCCCTCTGAAGTGGGCGAGATCGAAGTTGTGAATGTCGACCCCAAAAAGGTGGACGCCGATGTGGTCTTCTCGGCCCTTCCGGCGGGAGAGGCAAGATCTATCGAGGCCGAGTTTGCAAAGGCCGGGTTCGTGGTGGCGAGCAACGCCAGTTCGTACCGGTTTGATGAAGACGTCCCACTCATGATCCCAGAATGTAACCCCGAACATCTGGGCCTCATAGAAGTTCAAAAAGAGAAAAGAGGATGGGACGGCTACATAGTCACCAACCCCAACTGTACTACCATAATGTTCGCCTTGACCCTTAAGCCGCTGATGCCGATGGGCATCCAAAGGATCATACTCGCATCAATGCAGGCGATAAGCGGCGCTGGTTACGACGGCATCCCCTCTATGGCCATTCTGGACAATGTTGTACCTTACATCGCCCAGGAGGAAGAGAAAGTCGAGAAAGAGGCCCAGAAGATCCTGGGAACTTTCGATGGTGAAAAGGTGGTGCCTGCTGATTTCGAGCTGAGCGCGAGCTGTCATAGAGTTCCGGTGATGGATGGCCACACCGAGGCCCTCTGGGTCGATATGGCATCAAACCCGACACCAGGAGAGGTTCGTGAAGCGTTCCTCAACTTCGATCCGGGCCTTGGCGACCTGCCCACAGAGCCCAAAAATCCAATCAGAGTCCGAGACGAAGTAGACAGGCCCCAGCCGAGGCTTGACAGAAACGCAGGGAACGGCATGGCAGTCTCGGTGGGACGGATCAGAGAAGGCATTCGCTACATCGTGACCGGTCATAACACAATTCGTGGAGCTGCGGGAGCCAGCGTTCTGAACGCAGAGCTGCTCCACAAGAAAGGATTGCTTTAGATGCTGATCATCGCTTGGGAGGTCACTTCCGCATGCAACCTTTGTTGCGAATATTGTCGCGCCTCGGCCACCGAAACGCCGGATGAAGACGAGCTTAGCACAAAGGACGCGTTTCGGTTAATAGAGGAAGTGGCGCCGCTTAAACCCATGATCATCTTGAGCGGAGGCGAGCCGCTGCTCCGGCCCGACCTGTTCCTCCTGGCGAAACATGCCACTGAGTGCGGGGTCCGGGTGGCTTTGGCCACCAACGGCACCCTCTTGTCTCCCGAGATTGCAGATAAGATAGCTGAGTCTGGGATTAAACGGGTCAGCATCAGCCTGGACGGCGCATCGTCCAAGGCCCATGATCGTCATCGGGGCGAGGGATCGTTCGATCTGTCAATGAAGGGAATTTCGAATCTTAAGGGTAAGGTCCCGTTCCAGATCAACATGACCATAACCAGGGATAATGTGGACCAGCTCGATGCCATGATGGATCTGGCCGAGGACCTCAACGCAGCAGCTTTGCACATTTTTTTCCTGGTGCCGACAGGTCGGGGTTCCAAAGAGGATTTGGTCACACCAGAAGAACAAGACGAGCTGCTCCGAGATGTCGCTCGTCAATGCAAGGCGCGATCGATCGAGGTTAAGGTCACCTGTGCGCCTCAGTTCGCAAGGTTAGCAAGCGAAGAGCTCTCCGCTTTTGATCGCGGAAAGTTGATGGGAAGCAGTTGTCTTGCTGGCACTGGTTTTGTCTTTGTCTCAAAGAAGGGAGAAGTGTACCCTTGTGGTTACATGCCGATTCTTGTCGGAGACATAAGAGAACGGAGTTTTATTGAGATTTGGGAAAATTCCCCCGTCTTAAAGGATCTAAGAGAGCGCAATCTCAAAGGTCGGTGTGGCAATTGTCGGTACCGCAAGGTTTGCGGAGGTTGCAGGGCTAGGGCTTACGCTTACACCGGCGATTATCTCGAATCAGATCCGCTCTGTGCTTATCAAGAGCCAGAAAGATCGGATAGGGCAGAATAGGGCGAAATAGGGCGAAATAGGGGGCTTTGAAGTGGCAGGAGAAGTAGATACTCGTCTCGACGATCTGGATCGAAGGTTGCTTGAGCAAGTTCAGGAGAGTTTCCCACTGGTGCCAAGGCCCTTTCAGGTTTTGGGGGATATTTTGGGCATTGGCGAGAATGACGCGATTCAAAGGGTGGATCGGCTTATGAAGATCGGGATAATCCGGAGGATCGGACCTGTTCTGGATCTGAAGCGGTTTGGGTGCAGCGGCGTTCTCGTGGCGCTTTCAGTCCCTTCTGATAGGATCGACGAGGTTGCGGAAATTGTGAACATTTACGGGGAGATTTCGCACAACTATCTTCGGCCAAATCCCACTGATTACAACATGTGGTTCACCATATCTGCCTCAGAAGAACGGATCGAAGAGATATTGGGGGAGATCCAGGCCAAGACTGGCCTTGTGGCCCTAACTTTGCCCACGATTCAAGTCTTCAAGATCGGAGTGAAGTTCGAAATTCCTGGCTGAGTTTCAGAAGATTTTTGATGAAGTGGTTTTAGCACATCCCTCACAGTTTATAATTATGAGCGTATGTAATATTATTGTATCTGCTCTGCTTTGATCTTGTTGACAGTACCATGTTCTTTGAATTCCTTGAGCTCTTTGCTCGTTCCTTCTAAATATGCCGATTTGAAATATGTTCTGCCAAGTACATATATGGCAAAGAGTGCGAACCCAACGTTTCGGAGCGTATCGCTTATCCACAATCCAACGATCCCTGCGACTAGCCAGAACATTCCAACGGCTGAGAGAATTTGAGTTAGTTTCACGGCATCTTTGCTCGGCCTTTCTGC
>CAZXBV010000064.1:5061-7415 GCA_964639155.1 uncultured Methanotrichaceae archaeon | reverse complement strand
GTCCCAGGCTCCAAAGGCCTGCAGGATTGACCTCTACCCCACGGGACTTCCAAGTATAGTGCTTAACGATAACTTTTGGCCAAATCTCAAACTCATATTAGTTTGAGATTTGGCCTTTATTCGTGTCGTTAAGCACTATTCTGGCGAGAACCAATTAGTTTCATCTAATTTGTTCTCGACTATCGCTCTGAAACGCTCACCATTGGTGACTACTCCCTCGACTAAAGTCGGGGGCATCTAGGCTTTTGCCAGAGACTGTAGTCCCAGTCTCAAAATGTTGACCGCTGCATTCTCATCACGATCCATTACCAGCCCTCAATGAGTCCATTGTATTAAACGATGTCCTTCAAAGCCAGAAGCTGATTGTTGGCACGCATTCATCCCATGATTATAGTCCTGAACGCTATGTTTGACACTTATCCGGGGCGCAAGGTCATGTCAACGCAAGACGCTACCGGCCTTGTAGTGGATGATGTATTCAAGACGCCACATTAAGTGTCAAGTCTAAGGTTCATGACTATAAAGTCACGGGCATTCTGCTGCGTTTGTCGTAAATCTACACAAGATATATATGCGCTTCCCCGAAGTCAGCCACCTGGATGAAACTGCTCGCCAAGGCGCAGACGAGCCAACGCAGGCTCATAGAGATTCTCCGAGTGATAAAAGAGTCGGACAAGCCCATCGGTGCCAGAGCCATCTCTGACGAGTTGAGCAACAGAGGATACGACATCGGCGAACGCGCCGTCAGGTACAACCTCAAGATCTTGGACGAACTGGGATTCACAAAGAAAGAAGGTTACAGCGGTCGTTCGCTTACGCCTCTTGGCAACATGGAGCTCGGCGACGCGCTGGTGGACGATAGAATTGGCTTTGTGAACACCCGGATCGAAGAATGCATGTACCAATCAAGTTTCGACCCCAAATCTACGGAAAATTGGGTCGTCGTCAACACCAGCATTTTGGGCAAGAGCGATTACGAGAAGGCTCTTGAAATCATCAAAGAGGTATTCGATGCAGATTACACAGTCAGCAGGCGGATTCGGATCCAGGACGAGGGTGCAGAGATCGGACTTTTGACAGTCCCCAAAGGATCAATCGCCATCTCTACTGTCTGCAGCATCACCATCGACGGAATGTTGTTGAGGGCCGGAATTCCTGTGAACACCAGCTTTGCGGGGGTCGTCGAAATCAAGAACGGTGAGCCTTCGAAATTCATCGACCTGATCGCCTATGTCGGATCGTCTCTGGACCCCATGAAGGTGTTCATGTCTCGCAAGACCACACGGGTCACCGATGCCGTGAAGATGGGAAAAGGAAACATATTGGCCAACTTGAGAGAAATTCCCTTGGCGGCAACCGATCAAGCCCGGCAGCTTTTGCAAGAATGTAACGCGGTAGATATAGGCGGTTTGATAAAAATAAGCGAGCCTGGCGAGACAAACATGGCCTGTCCCGTGGGTCCGACAAAGGTTGGAATCGCGATCTGCGCAGGTGTCAACGCCTTGGTTGCAGTCGAAGAAGCTGGAATTTTCATCAAGACCATGCCCATATCCTCTCTGGAAGAATACAGCAAGATGGACAGGATCGAGTAGATCTCGACCAGAGAGTATAATAAGGTCAATTGGATAACCTTGCGCTTCGGGGATTCACATTCGCGCAGTTCGTCTGTTGGTGGCGTTGTCCATCCTATTTATATCGCTATTTGCGTCATATTTCATTGTCCTTTCAGAACCCGTTCTATGCGACTCGGATTCGGGTATCGTGGACCTGGGATCTGGATCTCGTCCGGTCTACCGGATAGGTTACTCTGGCGGAGGAGTGACCGACATCGACGAGCTGATTGACCTTGCCCACAAGAGTTCCTTTGATGAAACTCCGTTGGATGATGGAGGATCCATTGCGCAACCTGACGTTTCGGACAAAGATTCTGCAGTCAAAGATCTTGATTCACCCTCCCAAGAATACGCAGCCACAAAACCAGTTTCCGATGATGAAATACCAACTTCGCGAAATGTCGCGACCGATGGACAGGGAGGAGAAAACGCTGATCTGAAGGCGAAAGAAGAGGGATACAAGGCAGATTACGTCCAAATTCCAATAGTCTCTGAGCCACCTGGTGCGGAGGTCTATATCGATGGCATGTTTTATGGCGTAACACCCCTGATCGCGACCGTTGAATTGGATGATCATTTGATCGAGTCACATCTGGACGGCTATTGGGACTGGTTTAGCATACTGGACGCAAACGGCAGGTCCCGGACTGTACCCATAGTTTTCGTCCCCTTGCCTGCTGAAAATAGCACCACGGCAGAGGTGGAACTGCTCCCGCCAAACGATCCTCCATCAGGAGACCT
>CAZXBV010000064.1:0-4961 GCA_964639155.1 uncultured Methanotrichaceae archaeon | reverse complement strand
TCCATCGGGAAATCTTCAGACAGATTTTTCCACATCTGAAAGCGGGCCATCGTCTCTGACTGCACCTCCAACAGAAGCCAAGAGTGCCAAGAACGAAACGGCAATCTCAGACAAAGACGACTTCTTGGATCAAAACTACAGAAAAATCCTCATGATGGTGGCACTCCTCAGTTTCCTCGTCGGCTCTGGAAGCGTTGCAACCTGGGCACGTTCGCGTCTGACAACTTCGATCAAGATCAACTTTCCACGAGATGGCGAGGATCGGTGGGCCGGGCTAATCGAGGGCCAGTCTAACAGAATATATGGGACCAAGAGGATGATTTACGTATTGGTAAGGTACGACGACGATAAACTTCAGTTGAGAAGGAAGGTAACTCCGAATCGCGACGGTCGATGGTCCACCAGGTGTGAGGTGGAAGAAGGCACTATCTACAGAATATACGCGATGGTTTCTGACGAATCGATGACTGAAGGCGAGTATATAGATGAGATCCCCTCCCATCACGACATATCTGAAGTGGGGCCGATAACCGGGAAAAAGAGGGTGGCCGATGTTCGGCCCCTCCCAGACGGAGACTCGACGGGCACCTAAAATCACCACGGCTGTCAACTACCCGCCACTATTTGGAGGGGTTTGACGCAAAGGCAAGCGAAGGGTTGGGGCGGGCAAGGGCGAAGACCCTACCGAGATAATGTTTTATACGTTGAAAGGGCGTAGTTTGGCTCTGTTCAGTTGCGAGGAGAAAAAAATGGACTTTAGAGTGGTTATTTCAGATCCCCAAACAGGGAAAGCTTATCAGGTAGAGGCAAAGGATGCCGCAGCCAACAAATTCGTGGGACTCAAAATCGGCGATTCCGTCGATGGTGACTTGTTGGGCGTTTCTGGCTACAGCATGGTGATAACTGGTGGAAGCGACCGAGAAGGCTTCCCAATGCGTCGCGATCTGCCCGGCACCAAGCGCAGGAAGATCCTCATCACTAGCGGAATTGGTTATCATTCCGCAGAGAAAGGCTGCAGGCGAAGGAAGACTGTCCACGGCGGTAACATATCCCAAGATGTCAGCCAAATCAACGTTAAGATTACCGAACGTGGTGTAAAGCCCGTAGAAGAGATGCTGGGCATCGCCACACCCGAAGAGGAGTGATCCTTCGAGATATCTTTGCTGGATCTGGCATAAGTTAAGCTTATGCCGCCTTGAGATGTGATCACAGCCGTTTGCGACTCTAGTCAGGTCGTTAACCCTCACTAACTAGGGCATCGGGCCTCCTGGCCAACGCCCCAAGATTAGGTCTTCGCAAGTTCACATACCTCTTTGCATCAATCCTCATTGAAATGTTGGATAAGATATGACATGAACGAATCATCCCAAAGATTGGAACCCCCCCCCGGGTTCTTCCAAGGTGTAGTCCATGGCAGAGGTCAACTTAGCAGAGGATATGTCGCTGCTGCCCTGCACCGGGGCAGAACAATCCCTCTTTGTAGCCATGCCTGCCGATGTAAACGACCACTTCACCTCAACCTTTGGCAACGTATCTAAAATCATAAAACAGAGCTTTTTTGCACTATTCATCTGTGCGGCCGCCGACATCTTCGCGGGCTTCTCAATAGCGAAGCTATCTCATCTTTTAATAGTATATCCCGGCTTGATAATATTGATCCCCAGCGTCATAAACATGAGAGGGAACATATTCGGCTCTTTTGGGGCGAGACTTGGAACCAGCTTTCACACCGGCGAGATATCGTCACCGTTGAGCTCATCCCAAGCGCTCCGACAACAAGTGCTCGGTGCCGCAACTCAAACCTTGGTGATGTCTCTGGTCTTGGCCCTGGCGGTGAAAGGGCTCGGCCTGGCCACAGGCCTTGTGACCATATCCATCTATGACCTCATCTTAATATCAGTTATCAGCGGCGTTCTATCTGGTGCAATTCTTCTCGTCTTTACCTTATCGATGGTCACTCAAAGCTTCAAGAAAGGGTGGGATCCAGACAACATATCGGTCCCGCTCATAACGGCAGCTGGCGACATAATTACGATCCCCATCCTCTTTGGTTCGGCCATATTCGTATCGGGCCTGGATGATACCTTGACGAAAGCCATTTCGTTTCTGCTCATAATGTTCTCCACCGCAGCAACGGTTTACGGCCTGGGGTCAGGGCGCATAATTCTGACCAGGATCATAAGACAGTCGTTTCCGATTCTGGTGGTATCTGCTTTCCTGAGCACCATCGCCGGCGTTTTCATGGGGATGACAGAAGAGATGCTGGTGACCTTTTCGGCGGTTCTTTTACTCATACCAGTCTTCAACGCCGAGGGTGGCAACCTGGGCGGAATCCTCTCATCTCAGCTCACTTCAGCCTATCACCTTGGCCTGATCCAGATGGGCAGGATACCTGACAAGAGGACTAAGACCAATTTCCAATGTATTCTTCTTCTCTCGTTGCTGATATTCCCAATATTGGGACTTTTGGCTTACGCAGTCTCTAAGGCTTTTAGCATGAACTCGCTGGGATTCGATCAACTTCTGTTCATATGCCTGGTTGCGGGCCTCTTCACCACACTTCTCGCGATCCTGGTCACCTATTATTCCGCCCATTTCTTCGTCAAGATCGGAGTAGATCCCGACAATGTGACCATACCCCTAATCACAAGCGTGATGGACGTTCTGGGCACTGCGTCACTCATCCTGGTTACAATGGTAGTGGTGGCCCCCTGATCGGACCCGCCTTTTTTGCCGAAAGGCCAAAATCCTGCACCTTGACAAGTCCAGATGGTCCGTGGGCCACACGGTGCATTTATCAAGCACCTCCTTCACGAGAAGAGGGAATATCAATGGAGCAGATCGGTAGTGCACATAGTGCATATAAGGGACATCAAGTGGATTGGGCAGACAAAGGACGCCTGGCAGGATGCCCGCAAAGATGCCAAACTAGATCTTGGAAGTCAGCTGGTTTCGATCGTCGGTCTCATCTACACGACTTGGAAAACGGGATGAGGGAAACGATCCGGAAATGAGCTACATCACCGAGGGCGATCTTTTCAAGGGTCTCCTAAAGGTATCGTCTCCAATCGTTGCCAACAACCTTCTCCAGAGCGTCCTTGAGATGGTTGACCTCTATTTCGTAGGTAGGCTGGGATCTGGTGCCATTGCGGGCGTTGCTATGGGCGTCATGATCGTGATGGTTTTGGGAAGCATCATCGTCGGACTTGCAACTGCAAATACCGCTTTTGTCTCCAGGTTTTATGGCGGAAAAGATATGCAGAACGCGGGAAGGACGGTCATCAACGCCCTCTGTCTGGGCATCATATTCTCCCTCGTCATGGCAGTCGTTGGCGCCACCTTTGCAGAAGATATGTTGCACTTTCTCGGCGCAGAAGAAGAGGTTGCCCTCATTGGTGCAGCCTACCTGAAAGTGCTCTTTGCAGGTGCTTTCACCATGATCCTCCTCTGGATTGTAGTCTCATCGCTCCAGAGCTGTGGCGATTCCTTGACGCCTCTTTGGATCATGGCGATCGCGAACATTATCAACATCGTCTTGGATCCACTTTTCATCTTTGGGCACGGTTTTGTTCCGGCGATGGGCGCAGAAGGGGCCGCGTTGGCCACAGTCGCCTCGCGAGGTGTTGGCTTGGCGATTGGAGTTTTAATATTGCTCAGCGGAAGGAGTCTGATCGAGTTTCCCCGCGAAAGGAGGATTGACCCTGGCCTCATGTGGAGGCTCGTCAAGGTTGGAGTCCCCTCAACGGTCCAGGCAGGGATGCGGAGCGTCTCGTTCCTCGCGATAATGGCGATAGTGGCCCTTTATGGAACGTCTGCGGCGTCAGCCTACGGGATTGCGACGAGGATGGAGCTTGCAGTCTTGATGCCAGGTTTTGGGATCGCGACAGGAACTGCCATCGTAGTTGGCCAAAACCTTGGCGCAAAGCAGCCGGACCGCGCCGAAAGGGGCGTTTTGCTCTCGCTCCTCCTCTATGGCGTTTTCATGGCGGCGGTCTCTATCGCGTACTATTTCCTCGGCCCTGCGATCATGGAGTTTTTCGACCCTTCGGGCGCGAGCACTCCCGTAGGCGCATCTTACTTTCACTTCCTTGCGCCATTCTATCTTCTGATCGCGGCGGTCATCGTTCTTTCGTTTGCCCTGAACGGGGCCGGTGACACCAAGATGCCGATGTACTCGACCTTCGTCTCCATGGTCCTGCTCCAGATACCCTTGGCGTATTATCTCCCCGGGTTTTTGGGCATCGGGGTTGAAGGGATCTGGGTCGCGATGGCGGCAGGGCTCGTGGCCCAGGCCATTCTTCTATCTGGAATCTATCGGAGCGGCAGGTGGAAACAGACCGCGATATGAATCCTGAGAATGTGTCGGGCCAAAAAATATCAAAGTGTATAAAAATTTTAAATCATAAAAGCGACATGCCCGCTCTGTGGCGGGCGTCTACTTACTGAAATATTCTTTCATGCCCAAAAGCATAAATGCCCTTGTGATCGATGCAAAGAAGACGCTGTAGGCGATAAGTAAAATAACATCGCCAATTATTCTTATAGGATTCCCACCCCAAATCTCCATTGGGGCATAAACGACGACATATATTCCGTGATATATTACTAAGTATAATATCAAGATTGAAAACCCAAAAACGAATGAGATCCAAGCTTGTTTTGTCAAGTTCAGCCCCTTCTTACTCTCTATTTCGTGACGCTGGCCAAACGTCCAGAGTATCACAAACAATGTGATAATTGTAGCTACTGTCGTAATCAAATCAATAGAGAGGTATTCTAACGCACCGGGCGGGTCGTCACTTATGTATCCTAAAGGGATGGCATCTGCCATAACACTCGAAATAGGAAAAAGGATTGATATGCCTGCCAGAATGCCCCAAAGACTTTGAAGAAATACGATGAAATCTCTAAATTCACTCAAGAACGTTGTACCTTTGTTCGTGGAAGACATGTTTGCCACC
>CAZXBV010000063.1:0-7484 GCA_964639155.1 uncultured Methanotrichaceae archaeon | reverse complement strand
GTTGTTGATGACTCACCAATCAACTACCCAAAAAATATAAAACATACTCCGAAACCAGTGGAGTACATCCAAGCACATTATATATATCTATATATATATGTCAAAGACCATTGTGGGCGTGATGTGAAATTATGGATAATAACCACAATAGGCATGTGCGCAGTTATGAACATTTTACTAAAAATTATTCCAGAGACCAATTTGTATAATGAAGGTCCGAAGACGGAATTATATCAATACATGTCTACGTATTATAGTATAAACATTGGTGCATTTGGAACAATATTAGCCATAATCGTTGCTTTCGCAATATGGTACTTAGAATCACAAAATCTCGGAGTGAATTCAGATATTTACATAAAAACAGTGAAAAATTTTATGGTTTTGTATATTGGACTCATATTGTTGTCAGCATTGGGGTTAGTGATTGGAACAATTCCTACACTAGATGTAACAAAAACCGTCGATTTTCCAATTGCTAAACTATCTCTCTTCACATTTGAATGTACATTACTTCTAATAATCCCTGCATTTGTATGTCTTTACGAATTTGCCAGTTGGTTCATGGATATATTCAATTACGAAGAAACAAAACAAGATTTAGGAGAGTATACTGCAAGTGAACTTAAAATTAAATTAAAACTTAAATGAGGTAATCAAAGCATAGCTGGGGCTTTGCTAGACCCCAGCCGCCTCACCTTCACTTCTTCTCGTAAAACACCCTTTTCGCTTTCCCTTGCTGGCGCGGAAGCTTGCCTATCGGGTAGACGTCGCCCTTGGGACTAAAGCCGATCGCCTCTTTTAGCGCCTTTTCGACCATGTAGCCGGTGACGCCCTCTTCTGCCTCCACGTTGACCCTGACGCCCTTTACGCCATTGGACTCCGTGATTATGATCTGATAGTTGGCGCCGACGCCCGGAATCCGCATCAAGGTCTGCTCAACCTGCTTTGGGAAGAAGTTCACGCCCTTTACGATGATCATATCGTCTATCCGGCCGGTGATCGGCGCAATCCTGATGTGAGTTCGGCCACAATCACAAGGCTCTCGTGAGATCACCCTCGTGAGATCCGCAGTCCTGAACCTTATCACAGGAAGAGCTTCTCGCGTGAGCGCAGTTACCACTAGCTCTCCGGTCTCGCCATCGCCCACAGGCTCGCCAGTTTTTGGATCCACAACCTCGACGATGTAATGATCCTCCCAGACGTGAAGTCCATCGTGAGCCTCGCAATCCATCCCCAAAGTTCCAACGCCACCAGACTCGGTCATCCCGTAGATGTCAAAAGCCTCAATCCCAAGACCTGACTCGATCTTCCTCTTCATCGAGTCAGAGAAAACCTCGGCCCCGAAGATCCCCATCTCCAGATCTGGAAGCGTCTCACCCATTTCTTCCATGATCTCCATCAGCCTGATCCCGTAACTCACAACGCCGGTGAAGACCCTCGTCTTGAAATCCTTTGCAAGACGAACCTGCCTTACGGTATTTCCAGGTCCTGCTGGAATCACGAAGAGGCCTGCGGCCCGCGCTCCATGATACATCCCAAACCCGCCGTTGAAAAGGCCAAATAGCGGCGTGATCTGGACGGCATCGCTCGGCTTTGCACCAGCCATCCTGTAACACCGGGCCATGCACTCGGCCCACTGGTCGAGATCTGCCTGAGTGTACGGCATCACGACCGGAGTTCCAGTAGATCCGCTCGACATGTGCATCTCGATTACCTTCGAGCGATCGACGCAGGAAAGGCCAAGTGGATAACTTTCGCGCAGAAGCTCCTTGTTGGTCAAAGGAAGCTTGGTTATGTCTTCCAAACTCTTGATGTCCTCGGGCCGAACGCCGTTTTCATCAAAGAGTTTTCTGTATAACTGGTTCGATCCGTAAACGTGCCTTACGATCTCCTTCAACCGCGTCGCCTGGAGCGCCTTGATCTCTTCAGACGATGCAGTCTCCATCCGTTCGTTATGATAGTTGCCACTCATTCCAGATTCCTTCCCGCCTCAAAAGCCTTCAAGTTCAAATCTCTGTGTTTTTCCTTGACTGAGGAGACTATCGCCTCCTGCCACGCCTCCAAAGGCAGATCGAGGCCCTTAGATAAAGCGCCCAAAAGAACTATGTTGGCAGCCCTCATGTTGCCAAGTTTCACCGCCACATCTGCTGCATCCAGATAGATCAACCGTGGGAACCTCTTTTTCAAAAGGCCAAGAACGTCTTTGGGATACTTCGCCGCCCCAGTCGACACCGTCACAGGAATTATGGACTGGGCGTTCACCACAGCAACGCCATCTGGGGCGAGGTAATCGGCATAACGGAGCGCCTCGATCTGCTCTAAGGCACCCAACACGCGGGCTGTGCCTTCAGAAACAAGGGGACTGTAAACCTCGGGGCCGTAACGGATCTGGGCCACCACCGACCCGCCGCGCTGAGCCATCCCGTGAACCTCGTTTGTCTTTACCTGGTATCCCGCCTGCATCGCGGCTTTTGCCACGATCTCGCTTGCAAGAAGGATCCCTTGCCCTCCGACCCCCACCAAGACGACGCTTTGAGTCTGAGTCTGAGTCTGGGTCTGAGTCGGGGTCTCAGATCCAGATTTTGTTTCGGTCACCTCGGCCTTCATCACTCTGCCTCCGTGGAAAATATCGCATCAGATGGACAGATCTGCTCGCAAAGGCCGCATCCGCCGCAAAGGTACTGGTTGATCTTGGGAAACTCGTCCCACTCGATCGCAGGGCATCCCAGCTTGAGACATTCTTTACATTTCTTGCACAATTCAGGATCTACCGCCCTCAAGGCCCCAACGCGCCGCCTTTCTTTGAGAGGACACGGCGCTGCCGAGACTATCAACGAAGGCTCGTTTGCCTCCATCTCTTCGGCTATGACCCTTTGAGTCAAATCCAGATCGTAAGGGTTTATGGTAGAGACTCGATCGATCCCGCAAGCTCTTCCGATATCCTGGATTGAGATTGGCTTTGTCTCTTCGCCCATCAGGGTCCTGCCAGTTCCAGGGTGATCCTGATGACCTGTCATGGCCGTGGTCCTATTATCCAAGACGATGATGGTGGATTTGCCTTTGTTGTAAGCGATGTCTAACAGGCCCGTGATCCCAGTGTGGAAGAATGTGGAGTCACCGACAACGCCTACCACTTTTCTTGGGTCGCCTGCCTTGTCAAACCCGTGAGCCATCGAGATTCCGCCGCCCATGCAGAGGATTATGTCCATCCGGTCGAGAGGTTTGAAGGCGCCAAGACTGTAGCACCCTATATCCCCGGCCACGACCACGTCGTGTTTTCCAAGCGCGTAAAAGATGCCCCGATGCGGACATCCTGGACAAAGAACAGGAGGGCGAGCCGGAAGTTCTGACATGTCTGATATGTCTGGTACGGGATCTGAAGCGCCGACGTTCACATTTGGCGCGTTCTCCCCTTCCATCTTGGCCCGTGACGAAAGGAGCTTCGTTGCCGAAAGTTCCCCAATCCCAGAAACGTATTCTCGACCTTCACACTCGATACCGAGGGCCTTTATGTGCTGCTCTAGAAAGTCGTCCAGCTCCTCGACCACGAGAATTCGATCTACGCCATCTGCAAACTTTCGGATAAGCGAGTCTGGAAATGGGTATGAGAACCCAAGTTTTAGGACTGAGGCTTCGGGCCAGACCTCTCTTGTGTATTGGTACGCTATGGAAGACGTGACGATTCCAAGATCGGTTTTGCGCCACTCGATCCTGTTTGCCTCTGAGGCGGACGCTTCTTTTGCAAGATGACCGAGTCTTGTTTCAACCTTCTCTCTCATCACCCGCCCCCAGACAGGGATTGGAACGAATCGGGGCGGGTTCTTCTCTAGACCAATCGCCCGTTCAAGGTTGACTCGCGAGCCGAGCTCCACGAGGCTGCGAGAATGGCTAACCCTGGTGGTCGATCGGAGTATCGTTGGCGTTTTGTATTTTTCAGAGATATCCATGGCGAGCCTGACGAAATCTTTCGCCTCCTGGCTGTCAGCTGGCTCGAATATTGGAATCTTGGAAAATCGAGCGTATTGGCGCGTATCTTGCTCGTTTTGAGACGAGTGCATCCCAGGGTCGTCTGCAACACAAGCCACAAACCCGCCTTCAACGCCTATGTAGCTCAAAGTCATGAGCGGGTCTGCAGCTACGTTCAGGCCCACGTGTTTCATCGTCACGATCGAACGGGCTCCTGCACAAGAAGCACCTGCCGCCATCTCGAAGGCCACCTTCTCGTTTGGAGACCATTCACAATATACGTCTTTGTAACGGGCAACGTTCTCTAGAATTTCAGTTGATGGAGTGCCAGGATAACCTGCTGCAACCGTCACACCTGATTCGTAAGCCCCCCTTGCAATGGCCTCGTTACCGGACATTAGCTCTGTCAACGTTATCCTCCTAAAGGTCAATGATCACCAATTTTTGATCAGATTTCACCTCAACGACGCGCGTTCAGCGCCATTGAGTTAAATTTTCCCCCAATGTTGTACATCCTTATACATCAATGGGTACAAGTTTCGGACTCGGACTTTTGGGTTATAACCTTTCTGGTTGTCGATATCTTTCCACTCGGCATAACATCGAGAGAAAAGTTCTGTAGATGTATCTATTCAAAATTGCCATTAAAAATGTTCATGACAAAAATGTTCATTTTCGATTGAATACCTCACAGCAAGCTGCAGGGTGCGCTTTTTGGTTTATAGTGTTATAACGATACCTTTCGAGAACTGATTAGGTTCATCTAATCGGTTCTCGACTATAATTCAACAGTTGAGAGTTGACGCGACACTGGGGTTCACCAAGGCTCTTTTTTGGCCTTGATCTTGTACCCAATGATGTTGGTAACCCTATGAAGCAGAGGTGTCACGATCAGAACAATGATCATGATTAAAATCGTGAAGTTCTGCTCAAACCAGCCAGGTGCGAGCAGAAAGGTCAAAACCCAACATCCAAAAACGAAGTCGAGCTGATCTATCAAGAAAAGTGGTGCACCACGCGCTAGCCCCACCCTCCGCTTGAAGAAGCTGGCCAGGATATCTCCCATCATAGAGCCAAACGATAGGCCAAAGAGGACCAGGATCAGCTCACCGCCCTCACCAAAGCTCGGTATTCCCCACGCAGGCTTTGAAGATGCGACATAGTTCAAAACGAGGCCGCCTGCCATCCCACAAAGCGTCCCCATGATCGTGCCCCGAAAGGTCTTGCCGTCACCCAGTATGCGGCGGCCATCGCGGAAAGTCCTGCCAAAGTCGAGTGGCGCACCGCCGCCGAAAAGGACGGCGAAGTTGTTGGGCAGATATGCAGGCAACATCAACCAGATCGCAGTTATCAGGACGTTCAAGTTCAGACCACCTCGGAAAATCCCATTGTATCGATCACAGATTCCGCGATATATGAATATAGCGAAAGATCTTCCATTAGAATCGCAAAGCTGCCTTTCACGTGTTATTTTGCCATCGAATTCTAAACGATAAATGAAGAGGGATCCATTCGTTTGGCCCTTTCGGATCGAAAAGGTTAAGTTCAACGATTCTGTAGTGGGAGTGTGAGCGCCGATGGTCTAGTGGTTATGACTTGGGCCTTCCAAGCATCGGTCTTTTGCGAAGACAGCCCAAAACCCGGGTTCGAATCCCGGTCGGCGCACTCTTAATTCTATGTCTTGCTATCGATCTCGTCAAATGACGAGGTTATTTTCGTTAACTTTATATCCTAGGCAAACCGTCATCTGCCCCATGAACTATGGGGGGGATATCTCTGATACCCAAAGACTGCTCGCGGAAAAGGTGGCCGGCGAGATAACTCTATCGCAGATTCCTGGCGAGACTCTGAAGAAGTGGCGGAAAAACTTTGGAATCACCCAAACTGAACTCTCTAACCACCTCGGAATTTCGCCCAGCGTGATAAGCGATTATGAGAGTGGCAGAAGAAGGTCCCCCGGAATACTGATCGTGAGCAAAATCATAGACGCTCTCCTGACCATCGATGCACTCCATGGCGGCAACGTGTCCAAGACATATTGCGCCATGTTGAGCGAGGGTGGCAACTTTAATCAGGCCTGTTGTATATGTGAATATCATGAGCCTGTTAAGCTTTCTGATTTCGTCGAAAAGATTGACGCCGGTATAGTCTGCGGCAACACTGACGTCTACATTCACGGATACTCCATAATCGACAGCATGAAAGCCATTATCGAATTTCTTCCAGACCAATTTCACAAAATATATGGTCGGAGCACAACGCGGGTACTCATATTCACGGGGGTGAGCACCGGAAGATCGCCAATGGTGGCGATTAGGGTGAGCACATTCAAGCCGGTTGCGGTGGTCCTTCAAGGATTGGAGCCAAGCGAGGTGGATGGCGTTGCAAGAAAGATCGCCGAGGTGGAGCAAATACCACTTCTTGCCACCACCCTAACCACAGAAGAGCTGTCACACAATCTGAATTATAGGTGATACTTTGTCCGCTGGAATTGTGAGCTACGGAGTCTACATACCCAAGTACAGAATACGCGTGGAAGAGATCGCCAGGGTCTGGGGTGATAAAAATGACGTGGCTCAGAACCTCAACGTCTTCGAGAAATCCGTGCCTGATGCAGACGAAGATTCTATCACCATCTCCGTTGAGGCTGCCAGAAACGCCATTAAGCGAGCCGGAATTGATCCTACCAGGATCGGGGCGATATACACAGGATCCGAGAGCCATCCTTATGCCGTCAAGCCCACAGGAACAATCGTTGGCGAAGCTATAGGGATGAACTCGGAGTTCACAGCAGCCGACTTTGAGTTCGCCTGCAAAGCCGGTACAGCTGCGATGCAAGCTTGTCTTGGCATGGTAAGTTCCGGACTGATCGACCTTGGCGTGGCGATCGGGACCGATACGAGCCAAGGCGCACCCGGTGACGCTCTTGAGTATACGGCGGCGGCGGGTGGGGCAGCTTACATCATAGGAAGTGAAAATCTCGCCGCCGAGATCGAAAGCACTTATTCTTTCACCACGGACACACCCGACTTTTGGAGAAGAGAGGGCAGGCCTTATCCGGAGCACGGTGGCAGGTTCACCGGAGAGCCTGGCTATTTTAAACATGTGACAAACGCAGCTCGCGGGCTCATGAAGAAGATGGGGACGTTGCCCAAAGATTACGATTACGCAGTATTTCACCAGCCCAACGGGAAGTTTCCGGTTCGGGTTGCAGCTCAACTCGGGTTTACCTCTAAGCAGATAGGTCCAGGCCTCGTGGTTCCGCGAATAGGAAACACCTATTCTGGATCGAGCCTGATAGGACTTGCCGCAACCTTAGACGTGGCAAGTTCAGGTGATCGGATCTTTATGGTGAGCTTTGGGTCGGGCGCTGGAAGCGACGCCTTCAGCATAAAAGTGGGCGACGAGATAGAAACGATCAGGAACAAAGCACCTTTGGTCGAAGACTACATAAATTGCAGCCAGCACCTGGATTATGCGGTTTACGCCAAGAACAAGGGCAAGTTAAGGCTGTG
>CAZXBV010000062.1:0-7485 GCA_964639155.1 uncultured Methanotrichaceae archaeon | reverse complement strand
GGCCATCACAGAACTTGGCGACCCCATGATCCCTTGCGCCCTCGGCCTGATGAAAGGTCTTGAGGAGACGAAAGTGGTCTTGGCAGGAGGAACTCAGATGGCAGCAGTCCTTTGCGCGGCCCACGCCTTGGGAATAGAAGGCGACGTCTCCATCGCCACCACCAAATACGTGATGGAAGACGGCAGCGCCAGCTTCAAGTCAACCGTGGAGGATCTTGGCAGGAAGTGGTACATGGTAGATCCAGGCCTGGAGCGATCTGCCATACCCGCGCTTCAGTGCTACGCGAACGGAAGCGCAAAGGAGGGCGTGGGCGCAGGAGGATCGATACTCGCAGCAAGCCTTCGCGGAGTTACACAACAGCAGATAGTGGAAGAGTCTGACAATGTCTTGATGACCGTGGAGCTGCCAAAGCCAAAATAGACCGATCTCGATCCACCGGATCGGTCTATCTAGAAAATCCACTGAGCCGGTCTGTCTGAAAAGTTATTTATCGAGCGCGACCAACTCGCCCTCGGTGCTAATGCTTTGAACACAGAGCTGAGATCGCGATTTTGGGAGAACGCTTGGATCCTTCTGCCCATCATTTTATTGGTCGTTCTCACATCCTACTTTATGTTCCCCTTGCTAGACGGCATAGTCTTAGGGGTTGTATTCGCTTACGTGGGAAGGCCCATAAGGAAGAAATTCAAACGCCGCCGTCTCGGATCTGCAGTTGCAACCGTCGCCATCATCCTCCCAGTCGCTTTGATAATCACCGTGGGGACGGTAGAGATACTCACCCAACTGAATTGGGTCGTCGAACATCAAGGTGACATACTGAGGAAAGCCACCATATTTCTCAGCGAGTTTGAGATATCCACGGTCATAAGAGACGTCGAGATATCTCCAAGGGTCTATGAAGAACTTACAGGCAGCCTGAAAAGCGTGATTGAGATCCTGGCACGGGTCGTCGCCAGCATTCCTGTACTCGCTTATGGAGTGTCGCTGGTTCACATGGCCCTGAACTTCGTGGTATCCATATTCGTTTGTTATTTCCTCCTCCTAGATGGCGGTCGTGCGGCTAGGGGAATAATCGCGATCCTGCCTAACGAAAAGGTGGAGATCTACAGGAAGTACTGTGTCAAGATAGACGGCATCCTGAGCGGGATCTTCGTAGGTGCCATATACACATCCCTCGTAGGCGGTATCATATCTGCAATCGTCTTTTACGCCTTTGACATACCAAAGCCCTTCGCCTTGGCCAGCTTCGTCTTCATCGCAGGTCTCGTCCCCATCCTATCGTCCTGGCTCGTCATAGTGCCTATTGCTATCTACAGGTACTCGGCCTCTGGTCCAATTGATGCTCTATTTTTCTTCACTGTCGCCTCTGTTTTCATATATCTGCCCTCAGACCTGATAATCAGACCGTATCTCGTATCCACGAAATCGACCATGCACCCACTTCTCGTCGTCTTATCTTTCGTGGGAGGGGCACTCGTGGCGGGTGTAGGCGGATTCTTCCTGGCACCGGCCCTCACCGGAATGGTAGTGGGGATGTACCAAGTCCAAAAAGAGGAAAAAGAGATAGGACGGGCGATGGATAAGACGGAGACGAACGAGGGCATTGACTGGGGATGACATTATTATACGGGCAGATTTCATCTTCCTTTCAAGATGAGGTTCTACATCGAAACCTACGGTTGTACCGCAAACCAGGGTAACTCCGAAGAGTTTGCATCTGCCCTGAAGGAGATAGGCCACGTTCCCTCTTCCCTGGAAGAAGCCGACATTGTGGTGATAAACACTTGTGTCGTCACCGATCGGACCGAGAGGAACATGGTAAAGAGACTCTGCCAACTCCAGGGCGAGAGATTGATCGTGGCAGGCTGTCTTCCCGTCGCCATGCCTGAAGTGATTCAGGACATAAAGTGTCGCGATAAGATTGGAATATTGAGCAAAGAGACGGGACGCAAGATTGGTCGATCTTTTGGGAGCCTGTCTTTTGGGGCCGAGGCGCAGCTTGCAAAGACCGACGTGAAGACGAAAGCAGATCCTGAGCATAACGATCCTGCACGCGACCTTTGCGCCGTGGTCAACATCTCAGAAGGGTGCAAGGGAAACTGCAGCTACTGCATCGTCAAGAGGGCAAGAGGAACACTGAAGAGCTCTCCTCCAGAAGATGTGATGGACACAGTCTGCCGCCACATCGAAGACGGCGCGGTCGAACTCCAGATTGCATCCCAAGATGCCTCTGCCTACGGCATGGACATCGGCTCTAGCCTTCCAGAGCTTCTGGATATGATAACCGAAATTCCTGGCCGCTATAAGGTGAGAGTTGGAATGATGAACCCGTCGACGCTCAAGCCCGTTCTCGATGATCTGGTCCAGTCCTACAAAAACCCCCACATATACAAGTTCATCCATCTGCCGGTCCAGTCCGGCTCCGATTCGGTCCTGGAACGAATGAACCGCTTCTACAAGGCCGAGGATTTTGCCCGCATTGCAGCCCGTTTAAGGCGAGGGATTCCTGACTTGACTTTGCACACCGACGTCATCGCAGGCTTTCCAGGCGAAACTGAAGACGATTTTGGGGCCACAAAAGATTTGATGAGATCCGTCCAGCCTGACAAGATCAACGTGACGAGATTTTCTTCCAGGCCCCACACCGAAGCGAGCCGATTCAAAGAGCTTCCTTCGGCCATCAAGAAGGCGCGGTCTAGAGATCTCACACGGCTCTGGCAAGAGATCGCAGCCAATCGGAACGAGCGCTATGTTGGCGAAGTCTTATCGGTCTTGGTAACTGAAGAGGGAAAGGGCAAGACCGTGAAGGCGAGATCCCAAAATTACAGGGAGGTCGTGATCGACGAAGAACTCCCGTTGGGAAGCTCTTGGGATGTGAAAGTTGTGACGGCAAATCCGTTCTATCTCAGAGCGACAATCCTGAATGGCGAAAAATCACGATCCGTTTAGGGCCTGTAGAGAAGTCAAACAGCACACCCTGCAGTAAGCTGTGAAGCATGTTCGCGCAGGATATCCGCGCGTCAAATTCTAACAAATTCACCTGCTTGTAGACCTCCCTTTCTTCAAGAGTTCCTTGTGCCCCAACATAATTGCAAATTGTAGTGTTTAACGATACCTTTCAGACAAATGTCGAGCTCATGAGAATTCAACTTTTTGGTCGATTCGTATCGTTAAGCACTACTCTAACGAGAAATAGTTTGTTTTATCTAATTGGTTCTTGAATATATGTCCAACATTGCCGTTCTCAGCTCAATCACCCCCACAGATGCAACAATCCTTAAGTCAGTTTGGAGACCATACCAACCGCAGCAAGCTGCGGGATATTCATTTTAAAATAAGTCACAGGATAGTGGTTTATCAGCCAAACTATGATATTTTTTAATTAATTTCACCATAATTTGCGCATAAATGATGGTTATGGAATCGAAATGCTTGTGAACATATCAAACTATAATAAATATCAGCTAAAGTTAGTCCGCATTATGTAAACTAAAAAGATCTGAAAAAGTATTTTTGATGGAAATGTTCCCTGTCAAACGTGAGGCGAATAAGAGGATGATTGAAAAAAATCAATCATGATTAATTAAGAGTATCTCATATTTTTTAGTATATTAGGTATTGCATTAATTATTTATACTATTTGTAAACATATCTATATAGGACATAATCAAAAACATGTTATCATTTAATGCTAAAATACATTTCCTTTTTAATCATACAGTCATTGCATGAGATCTGATAAAACATTTCAAATTAAATGCTTCAGCCATTCTTAATAAAATATCGTTATAGATCGCGATAAATTATTATAATAATCATTTTCGACAGATTTATAAACGAAGAAGTGTAGGTTACGCCAGTGTTTCCAAAACCACTTCATACCACCAAGTTAACGGTGGCAAATGGTGACGAAAATGGAGAAAGGAGCGCATCTAACCAAACGACACACGCTTCACAAATGGAAATAAATCACCATATCCGTTCGAGATTTAACGTGAGAGGTTGGAAACACTTTCAGTTTGATGGTAAAAGGAGGGTTGAAAATTGGCAGGAGAAAAGAGTGGAACAACTAAAGTTCTAATGGAAGAGACCAGAATTTTTGAGCCGCCAAAGGATCTCGCCGAAAACTGCAACGCATGGCAGTGGGCGAAGGCGAAAGGCTTTGCGACCGAGAAGGAGATGCGTGCCTGGTGCGGCGAGAATTATGTCGAGTTCTGGGACGAGATGGCAAAGACCTTTGCCGATTGGTATGAACCCTACACCCAGACACTCGATGATTCCGGGATGCCCTACTTCAAGTGGTTCACCGGCGGCAAGATCAACATGTTCTACAACGCCGTTGAGAGGCACATCAAAGCAGGAAAGGGCGACAAAGTCGCATACTACTTCATCCCTGAAGCAACCGATCAGGCCGAGAAGGCTTACACCTACCAGGAGATCTACGAGACCGTTAACAAGCTGGCAAACGGTCTAAAGAGCTTGGGCGTCGTCAAGGGCGACAGAGTATCTATCTACATGCCCATGCTGCCTGAGACCGTCATGGCAATGCTGGCCTGTGCCAAGCTAGGTGCCATTCACAGCCTGGTATTCTCCGGATTCAGTGCCAAGGGGTTCGGCGACAGAGTCCAGGACTGTGAGGCAAAAGTAGTCTTCACATCCGATGGATTCTACAGGCGCGGAAAGCCCCTGCCACTCAAGCCCCAGTGCGACGAAGCTATCGTGGACGCGCCGAGCGTCAAGAACGTGATCGTTCTCCAGAGGACTGGCATAGACACCCCCTGGACTGAGGGTCGCGACATCTGGTTCCACGAGCTTGTCGAGAGCCAGTCTGACGAGTGCGAGACTGAAGTTTTGGACGCTGAGGACAGACTATTCATCCTCTACACATCCGGAACCACCGGCAAGCCCAAGGGTATCGAGCACGCTCACGGCGGATACTGTGTGGCACCGGCGCAGACTCTCAACTGGGTCTTCGATCTGAAAGAAGGCGACGTATGGTGGTGTACCGCAGACGTTGGATGGATCACAGGTCACTCTTACGTCGCCTATGGGCCTCTTTGCCTTGGCGCGACAAGCATCATGTACGAGGGCTCTCCAGACTATCCTGACTTTGGCCGCTGGTACAAGATTATCCAGGATCACAAGGTCACAGTCTTCTACACCGCTCCAACAGCTGTGAGAATGCTTATGAAGCAAGGATCAGAATGGCCCGAGAAGTACGACCTATCAAGCGTGAGGTTGCTCGGATCTGTTGGCGAACCTCTGAACCCCGAAGCCTACGTCTGGTACCGCAAGTACTTCGGAAACGACGTGTCACCGATCATGGATACCTGGTGGCAGACCGAGACGGGATGTTTCATCATATCACCACTGCCGATGACACCCTGCAAGCCCGGCTCCGTCGCATACCCATTGCCCGGCTTCAACACAACACTCTATGATGAGGACGGAAACGAGATTCCACTGGGAGAAGGTGGCAACATCGTCAACCCGACGCCCTGGCCATCGATGCTCAGAGCCTTCTACAAAGACGAGATCAGGTACCAGAAAGAATACTGGTCCATGTACTGGGATACTCCCAAGCGTGGCACCTACCTTGCTGGTGACAAAGCCACCAGGGACAAGGACGGATACTGGTTTATCCAGGGTCGTATTGACGACGTCTTGAGCGTTGCAGGTCACAGAATCGCAAACGCTGAGGTCGAGTCTGCGCTGGTAGCACACCCAGACGTTGCCGAGGCAGCCGTTATCGGCAAGCCCGACGAGATTAAGGGAGAAGCAATCGTCGCATTCGTCATCCTGAACACAGGAGTCGAGGCAACTGACGACCTGATGAAGGCCCTTAGGACCCACGTCAGGACTTCTCTTGGCCCGCTGGCAATACCCGCGGCAGTCATCCCCGTCCAGGACGTTCCCAAGACCAGGTCCGGCAAGATCATGCGCCGCGTGATCAAAGCCAAGGCCCTTGGAAACCCCACCGGCGACACCTCTGCTCTCGCCAACCCCGAGTCAGTGGACGGCATACCGCTGGTCTGAAGGCGAGCTACCACTTTCTACTTTTTTTAATATTTTTTTGTGCAAAGCATCTTTTCTCCGAAGATTCGGTGCTTATCCGCCAGGATTTGGATCGTCCAACATCAGGATTTTGGGTCGCCCCGTCGTGAAGATGAAGTTCATTCGCATATTTTTCGATTTTTAGACCTCGATCACGTCGATCTTTTATCCTTTCAGTCGTTCCGCAGATCTGTTGGACAAGATCCAAGTTGCATGGACGAAGTGCCCTGTTCTGAGTATACCTCAATTCTGGGTCTGAGATGTGCTATAGCGCCCTGATTTATCTGAGCTGTTCAAGACTACAACTTCCAGCAGGATTCGACCGAGCAGATACAGATTCCAGTCTTCAATACATGAGATCACATCCCTATCTTTTGTTCTCAAAGTCGTTCAAAAATCAAGTCCACCTTTTGAATTAAAAATCACCTTAATCTTTAACAATCGAACATCATATATCGTGATTATTCCTTATAAAAGCACATTTTTCGACACATTTATAAACGAGAAGGGGGAGATCGCATCAGTGTTTCCGAGAATGCCCCAGACAAAGAGGAACTCGTTTGTGGTCGGTCGTTGAGAGGAGGGACGCCAAAGGGTACTGTAGGGCGGCTGGGAGACGCGCTTCATTCAATGCATATCCAGTCTCCAGATCGATCTCGTCGTTAGGGCGGGTCTTTTGCGGAAACGCTTCAAGCTAAAAGTTAAAAGGAGATAGAAAAGTGGCTGAAGAGAAATCTGGAACAACCAAAGTCCTTATGGAAGAAACTAGGATCTTTGAGCCCCCCGCAGAACTCGCCGAGAACTGTAACGCTTGGCAGTGGGCTAAGGGAAAAGGATTCAAGACCGAAAAGGAGATGCGTGCCTGGTGCGGTGAGAACTACATCGAGTTCTGGGACGAGATGGCCAAGACCTACGCCGACTGGTATGAGCCTTACACCACCGTCATGGACGACTCCGATAAGCCCTACTTCAAGTGGTTCACTGGCGGCAAGATCAACATGTTCTACAACGCCATTGAGAGACACATCAAGGCAGGAAAGGGCGACAAGGTCGCATACCACTTCATCCCTGAAGCAACCGACCAGTCCCCGAAAGCCTACACCTATCAGGAGATGTACGAGACCGTCAACAAGCTGGCGAACGGTCTAAAGAGCCTGGGTGTTGTCAAGGGCGACAGAATATCCATCTACATGCCCATGCTCCCCGAGACCGTCATGGCGATGCTGGCCTGCGCCAAGATCGGCGCCATCCACAGCCTGGTCTTCTCTGGGTTCAGCGCAAAGGGATTCGGCGACAGAGTCAACGACTGTGAGGCAAAGGTTGTCTTCACATCCGACGGCTTCTACAGGCGCGGAAAGCCCCTGCCCCTCAAACCCCAGTGTGACGATGCACTGACGACCAACGAGACCGCAACGAGCGTAATCGTCCTC
>CAZXBV010000061.1:3782-7493 GCA_964639155.1 uncultured Methanotrichaceae archaeon | reverse complement strand
TTATACCCTTCACCTACTTTTTTGGTAGTTCCCGCACAATAGGTTGAGGTAAATATGTATGTGTTTAGCCTATATTGACCCGCATCAGCTAAACACATGCGTATTATCTATAGCGTTTAACGATACATTTCAGACAAATCTTAAACTCGTAAGAGTTCGAGATTTGGCCTATTCATATCGTTAAGCACTATTCTGTTGAGAACAAATTAGTTTTATCTAATTGGTTCTTGAATATAATTGGTTTGTGACTATAACTCAAAAACACCTCAGATCGACAACCTCACATCGTTTATTGTGATCATGTAGAAGGGGTACTGAGTATCCATGTAGACCCTATCGCGTCCATCATAGATCGCAAACCCACCGTTGTTGATGTTCCCGTTAGCGTTGAAGAAACTGAGCATTACTGGCAAAGTAGACGTGGGCAGATCGTTATCCAGATCGGAGTCAGCAACCCTGCTCCCAGCCGGATAGCCTTTGTACCCTGTGATCCTCAAATCATTGGCGTTGATCTTGCCAGGATCTACGTCCAAGTAGATGGGATCTTCAAGGCTGTAAGCCTTGTCGCCGCTGACGTCCAGATATCTGGGCTCTGCTGGTGGTATGGTGCCAGTACCGAATTTGGTCAACGTCTTTCCAATGTCGTTATCGGCCTTGCTCACCAGAGAGCCTGGTGGGAATTCCCCAAAAGAAGTTAAGCGGACGTCGTTTTCGCTCACCTCGTCATCTGAAGGGACGATGTTCACGTATACTGGGTCGTCGGGATCGAAGATGCCACGTATTCCCACATCCCAGAATGCGAACTCAGGACCCATGTAAAAAGGACTGAGCGCTCTTGCCTCGTCCACGTCACTGCCCACAACTTTAGACCCGTAAACTAGACGACCTAGCTCGCCATCAGAGACTGCAGTAGATGTAATGAAAATCAATAACAACGTTAGCAGAACCGCCCTGCTAAGAAAATGATGCCACTCCATATAATTTACCCCACATCAATTGTATATACACCCCTTAAAGCACTAATGTCGTATCAAATTAATTTTTAGGTTTCAGGACATCCCGAATGATGTTGATTATGGGCACCTGGATGCCTAAAAACAAATTGGAATTGACACCAGTCTTGTCATAACCATGTGCCGCAAAACTGTAGTCTATGACGGCTCGGCAGGCGGCGTTCCAAATCCCAGCCGTCTGGACAAGTTCATCAGATCTATCTAGCTTTGTATTTAATGTGCGGTACATGTTACTGAACACATGATGTCATTATTGGATATAGTTTTTGGTGAGAAACTGGGAAGGCTTCGCTTTCATTCCCTCCCTAAAGGGCGAGATCTTCTCGCTGTACCCCCACCATTCCCTTGAGATAAGTAGCAAAAGAGCATTCCGAACAACATCTTCAGTATTTTATGATTTGTGGGGACAAAACCATTAGGCAGAAGCGCCAAAATATCGTGGCAACACAAACCTTTATATGCAAGAACCGGGTTCATGGTAGTGCACAGGTCCGATAAGCAAGTAGCGGGGTGGGGTAGTCAGGAAATCCCGACGGGCTCATAACCCGTAGATCAGTAGTTCAAATCTACTCCCCGCTACCAAAAAACAATTTTAGCAGAATGTTTTGTAATATAGCATCCCAAAGGGGCCATCTGCTGTAATTTTGCTGTAATGCCTAGTGGTTTTTCGGGTAAGAGTTTGGGATTCGGCCTTATTCGTATCGTTAAGCATTATTCTGGCGAAAACCGATTAGTTTCATCTGATCGGTTTTCGAATATAATTGACTATTAACTATAATTGGCTCTTGACAATAATTCGCTGGAACGCGGAAAGGTCCTAAGTGGTGCTGCTCGACCAGTCACTCAAACTCGGTCAAGCCTTCTGCATCCGAATAAGGCGACCTTGTCCTCAATATACCATATCCAAGCAGCATGGCAAGGCCCGAGCAGAGGACCACCATCCCCATGACGAAAAGCTCGAAAGTCAGGCCAGCTTTGAGCCCTACAAAACTCGCGATATTTGGAGATGCTATCAGAGACGCCCCGGACAAGGATAAGAAGAGGCCACTTATAAGACGCCTCTCGCGTCTAACTTGCATCGGATCGCTCTCTTTGATGTGCGTCCTTTCCAAAAGATGCATCTTCTTCTTGTGTTCCAGGTAGTACACAAACCCCAAGAAGGGTATCCCTTCCATTATGAGCAAGAGAACTGGCCAATCGTTCATGCGTTAACACCCAAAAGGCCTATCTGGTCAAAAGGTAAATAACCTTTTCGCACTATTCAGAAGATATGTAATAAATATGGCGGCATGGAGACACAAATAGTGAAATGGGATCTCGGACATATACCAACGCAAGATGGCGAATTGGGCGATTCTAAGGCACCTTGTGCGCCACATCGCAGCATTGTACCATCCCTTGAAGGGGACATGCAATACTTAAATTGTGAAGTCAGACGTTGGCGTTTTGATATGATTGCCAAGAGTGCTGTAAAAAAGGCAAGTCGCCACATTTTGGCCTTGGCTCTGTTCTGCCTCCTTGTCGCGGGCCTCGCGAATGCGTCGCTCGAAATGAACGCTTACGGCGAGGTCGTCAACGTCTCTGAGACGATCTCAACCAATATAGCGCCAATTGAAGACACGACCAAAGACAAAGCCATAGCGGAAGCGTCATCAGATGTAACTCCAATGCCAGGAGAGGTTGGCGCTGAAATCACGCAAGATCACACCGGCGAAATGGAAGACGGAAAGACGCCACTACTTGAAGTGCGCCTGACGGATTCTAATTCTGCAAAAAGTATGAATGATAGCAGTGGGGATGAAGAAGAGGATGTAGCGGAAAAGAGGATCGTAAACGCGATCGTTTACGTCTTCAACAGAGATGACGACAAGCTCGCGGTTACGCTCTTCATAGACTCAGACTTGAAAGACACCGACGACATATCTAAAGACAAAGAAGAGAAGTTCGGAACCTATCCCCTCGATGTTGGGCCTCACAAGTTCAAGATCGCCTGGTGGGATGACGACACCAAGAAAGGTCACGAGAACGTGACAGTCGTGAATCTGGAAGAAGACGAGGCCATCACCCTCTACACAATCCAGAACAAAGAGCCAGAAGAGTACGACGTCAACGTCCAGGTAAGAAACGATAACGACGTGAATTTGGACGCCTACCTTTACATAGACGGCGAATACGAAAAACAAAAAGAGATCAAAAAGACGAGCACTACCGACCTTGGCAAGTTCGACTTGGAAGAAGGGACCCACGAGCTTGCGATCCGATGGCAGGACCCCGATACAAAGGTGGAGTACGAGAAGAGAAAGACGATCCACGTGGACGGAAAGGACGCCGTGATATTCTACGCACCCAAAGGGATATCCTTTGAAACTGAAGATGCGGATGAGATACCCAAAACCACCAAAACCACCAAATACACGAGTTCGACCGACTCAACTAGCTCAACGATGTCAACTGGCTCAAGAACGACATCGAGCAAAGTTGCCTCAACGTCGAGCAAAACATCTTCTTCGACATCGAAAGATGAACGCGACGACTCAAACGATGATAGCTCAAAGGAATATACATCAGCATCTAAGGCCGATTTGAAAGAAGAACTTGGGGGCGAATCTGACTCGACCAAAGAGTCCAACAAAAAATCAGTGAGCACTTCCTCAAGCCCAGCTGAGAATGCCCGATCATCGGTTCAGACCATTGCCGA
>CAZXBV010000061.1:0-3682 GCA_964639155.1 uncultured Methanotrichaceae archaeon | reverse complement strand
CCCATCGACGGGCAGTTTTACGTCATGATCGCGGGCCTGATTTTGGCAATATATCTCATATTCTTCAGGCGTTGAAGTTGAAATGATCAGATATATCCTGTGCCTCTTGTTGCTGACCATCCCTGCAGCTGCGGTAGAATGGGGCGATACGGCAAAGGCAGATCTCCACTGGGGCGAAAAGCTCCGGCTCGAAGATTACACCCTAGAAGTAGCAGACTTCACACCAGAAGAGAAGACGCCACCACAGGTGATGTTGAACCTCTTTGAGGACAAAGATAGAATAGCAACCAGAGCCCTTGAAGCTGGCGAAGAGTTCACCATCGACGACAAGGTCCGGGTCCAAGTGATGGAAATCGAACGGGGCGATTGGCTAGAGGACGAAAACCGCGAGCCTTCAGTCGCCGTCAGGATTCAAACCCGCACCATCCCTGAGCTTTACATCTACCTGATCACGGATAAAGACACTTACGAACCCGACCAAGACGTGAAATTCCAGCTTGGCGTTGAGAACAGAGGACTTGCCAAAGCCGAAGACATAAAGATAGAGCTTTCATCCGATCCGACCCTCATTGATTCCGAATACACGAAATCAAGCCTTGCGCCTGGCGAAATATGGGACGATAAACCCGCAACAAAAGAGGAGATCGATCCCATCGAGTTCAAGCTCAAAGCGCCCTCACCGCCAGAACCCATCGATTTCAAAGTGACCGCACATGCTTGCTACCTGGACTCTGAAGGAGATCCCCTCGAATCCTGGGGTGGAACACTTTTTAGCGTATTTGGGCCCCTAAAAATTGATAAGTATGCAGAAGAGAATCAAAAACTGGGCGAAAAAAGTTACGTGCACATAACACTCCGAAACTGTGGAAAGACGATCCTAAAAATCGAGCTGAAAGACTCAACTTGTAGGAACTTCGAGACAGACTCTTCTCTCAAATGGAACTTTGAAATTCTGCCAGGAAAGGCCGAGACTGTAAGCTACCAGATCGAGCCAAAAGATCCCGGCGACGGACAAATTCTCCCTTCAGCCGAGGCAACCTATCAGATAGACAGAAAAACATACAAAGCGACCTCATCCAGCCCTGTGATCGACGTCTTGGGCCCGCAAGTGGAAGCAAAAAAGAGCGCAAGTTCAAAGGTGGTCGAGTTGGGAGAAACGGTCGTTATGACCCTTGAGCTGAAGAACACCGGAAACCAGAGGACGAGAATTACCCTAAACGAAGAGATACCTTCCTGGGCCGAGTTTCTCGAAGGAAAGACCGCGATCTCTCAAGTGCTCCTCCCAGAAGAGGTCGCCATCCTCGAATACAGCATCACCTCCTGGAAATCAGGTAAGTTTGAGGTACCCCCCACCAATGTATATTATCTAGACAGTGAAGGGACTCTTTGCACGACAGATACGTCGCGCCTCAAAATCACCTTCAAAGACGCGACCGAAGAAGAAAAAGAGACTGCGCTCGAAAAGGTAGAAGATAACTCAGGGGCGGCTATGAATAGTGATGGATCTGGAGTGACTAAGCCTGAGGATAAATGTGCTGATGAAGTCGAAAAAAAGCCAAAAGACATTGTCGGGTCTGAAGATCCAGAGTTCAAAGACAAAATCGAGGTCGCTATCAAGGACATGATTAAGAATGGAACAGAAAGCGCGAAGGGGATTTCTGAAGCGAGAAACATGTTCGTATGGGGCCTTCTCGCAGTGATCTTGACGATATACCTGATATTCAGCAGGTATCTGTAATTTCATAGGAAGTGTCCATGATCAGAAACGAGCCGCTTGAAGCCATCGTTAGTTTAGCCAGTTACAAGGGGACAATCATGTGGACGGCAGCTTTTTTGGTCTTCGCTCTTTTCTGGGCAGGTGCCCTCGCCCAGGCACCCGAAAAAGATTGGGAGACGACTTTTGGGGGCGGTGGCGACGATGGCGGCCTTTCAATTTGGCCCGCAGAAGATGGTGGCTACGTAATCACAGGCTATACCACGATGGATGAAGGCGACAAAGATCTTTGGATGATAAAAGTCGACCAAGAGGGAACGAAAGTCTGGGATAAAACCTTTGGAGGCATAAAGGACGATCTTGGATGGTCAGTTCAAACAACAAAGGATGGTAGCTACATATTGGTCGGAACCACTGGGTCTTTCGGATCTGGCGGAAAAGACATTTGGCTGATTAAGACCGACGAAGAAGGTGAAGAAACATGGGACGTCGTCTTTGGCGGAACTGAAGACGAATGGGGCCTGTGCCTAGTGGAAACTGAAGACGGCTACGTCATTTTGGGGGTCACATCTTCTCAGGGGTCTGGCGGTTTGGACCTATGGTTGATAAAGACAGATCGCGAAGGCGATTTGGTCTGGGATAAGACCTTTGGAGGCACCAAAGACGAATTGGCAGGAAGCTTCGAAAGAAGTGATGATGGAGGTTACATAATCGTCGCAACGACCGTCTCACCTGGACCTGATGGGTGCGGAAAAGACATATGGCTGATAAAAACTGACACCGAAGGAAATCTGGTCTGGGACGAAACTTTCGACAAAGAACGTGACGAGATCGGCTCTGCTCTCCTGGAGACTGAAGACGGCTACATAATCTTGGGAACGATAGAATCTCCTGAAGGAAGAGACTTATGGCTGGCAAAGGCGGATTTGGAAGGGTGCCTGATGTGGGATAAGACCTTTGGCGGATCTGGTGACGATGGTGGATGGGCCATCCAGAGATCGAACAATGGAGGCTACATTTTGGCGGGCTATACCGAGTCCCAAGGATCCGGAAACCAAGACCTCTGGTTGATAAAGGCCGATTCAGAGGGCGAAGAAGTGTGGGATAAGACCTTTGGCGGGACCGGTTTCGACTTGGGAAAGAGCTTTTTGGATACGGAATATGGCTACATCTTTGTAGGCTGGACCGAATCTTTTGGGTTTGGAGGAAAAGATCTCTGGCTGATTAAGGCGATAAAAGGATGACCGCAAACGAAAGTGAACGATCGAAACGTCATGTGAACGGATATACGCAAACGAAGATAATAATAGAAACCAATTACATGCCCGAAAACAAGAACAAGTTCCAAAAAATACAGGTTTACGAACCTGCAGAAGATTCCGAGCTTCTTCTCAAGATGGCTTTGGTGGAAGTCAGATCCACCGATAAGGTCCTGGAGATGGGGTGCGGCAGGGGCGTAATATCTTCCAAGTTGAGGCCGTTGGCACAGAGCCTGATCGCAACCGACGTAAACCCTCACGCCATCAGGATGGCAAAAGCTGAAGGGATAAACGTGATTCAAGCAGATCTGTTCAAAGGAATCAGATCCTGTTTCGATCTTGTGATATTCAACCCGCCCTACCTTCCCACAGGAAAAGACGACCGGCTGAAAGGATGGCTCAATTTCGCTTTTGATGGGGGTGCGACCGGCAGAGATACCATAAATCCCTTTCTTGAGACTCTAAAAGAGCATCTGAGTCCCGGAGGCAGAGCCCTTCTCCTTATATCCAGCCTGATCGGACCTGAGAACGTAAAGGAGAAGGCCAAAAAGGAAGGGCTAAGGGCGAAGACGGTGGCAAAAGAGAAGTACTTTTTTGAGGAGCTGATCGTGCTCAAGCTGATCCCAGAAAGAGCAATTGATTGAGGAAGACGAAATGCTGTGACTGGTAGTTCTGATACGGATCTATGATACGGATCTATGATACGGAT
>CAZXBV010000060.1:0-7516 GCA_964639155.1 uncultured Methanotrichaceae archaeon | reverse complement strand
GAACCCGAGGCCTCTACCATGCCAAGGTAGCGATCTACCCCTGATCTACCGGCCCTCTGGGCAACGCGTGTGCAGACATGTGAAATAAAGATATCGGTACCCGAGCGGCGCCACAGCCCGGATCAGACGTTTCATCTCTTCATGGTCTCTTGGAGAGTCGTCTGAACTGAAGTCATCATGGTGAGTGCGTTTTTGCCCCATTTACTCCCTGTGAGAACATCTTTTATCATCATGTTCTCCACTTTGGGGTAGTTCAACAGTTTATCGTAATCTTTCGTGATCATGTAGTTATAATGGCCGTAGGCGACGGTGATCCCATAGGTCAGAAGCTTATGGGCGCGCCTCGATGATGTGTAGACCTCTTGGCGCGAGTCGTAACAGGACCAAGTCCCCTTTCTGAAGAGTTTCACCGATAAGTCGTAATCGTCCAGCAAAGACACGTCGCTATGACCTCCGGCGCGCCAATAAGTCTCGGTTCTCACAGCCATGTTAGAACCGATTATGTAATAGAAGTTGAGCAGGTTTAGGGGCCTGTAAAGCGTTCTCCAGGTGCTGAGGATGGCGGTTTTGATATTGCCATTCTGGAATATGACGGGTCCTGTACTCGCTTCGTACACTTCCAGGTTCTCGCTTATTGTATCGAGCCAGTTTGGTGGAAATGTTGTGTCAGCATCGGTGAATGCCAAAATGCGGCCGGATGCGGCCTCAGCCCCATCCTTCCTGGCTCCGCCTATCCCCGGGTGGGTTTGGACGATCACCTTGTTGGTGTATCTCTTGGCGATGTTACACGTTCCGTCGGTTGAGCCACCATCCACGACCACGATTTCGTACTCGTCCCGTTTCTGGGTCTGGCTGGCGAGCGACCTTAGGGTTTCTTCTATGTGGGCCTCTTCGTTGAGAGCAGGCACGATAACCGATATCAAAGGTATTCCTCTTCAAGTCGATGCTATTGTATCAATAGGGTCGCGAGCAAAGTTGTTTTTGGTCGAAATGTGGGGGGTTTATGCGCCTGATTTTTGGTGTGTAAGATGCGGAGCTAGGCGTTTCCTATAGTTGATCCTATGGTTACAACTTGTTTCCTACATAGTGAGATCACAGAAATGGGTAATATAACTTTCCGATGTTGGGCAAAGGGAGTTTTGTGATAGTTTTGCGTTTTCATGGGGCGAGCAAAGAGATCCGTCTCTTTTCAGCGTCGATACAGAAAAATATATGGAATATATATGACTTGATATTCCAGCATGAGATCTATGAGATCTGGATCGAAGCTCGTCGTCTGTGCTCTGGTTTTGATGATGCCAGCTCTTTGCGAAGATGTGGATTATCTTGGCGTGATCGAACCCAATGGGACCATTGTTGGGATCAACTATTCCGAATATACGCCTGCCTTCGAGGAGTTTTTGGCAACGGAGCCAAAAGAGCGAGATCTATCTGGGTACCCTGAGTACTTGGGCAGGTATCTGAACGAAACGCCTGAGCCAATCGAGATGAATTACAGCCTTTATGCGCCCGTCTTCAGGGAGTTCATATTTACAGGGCCTCTGGCGCGGAACCTGACAGGTTATCCTGAGTATTTGGGTCGGTATCTGAACGAAACGCCTGAGAAGATCGTGATCAACTACAGCCTTTATACCCCGGCATTCGAGGAGTTCATGATCGACGAAAATGACTCTGAGGCGAACGAGTCTGAAAAGCTTGGGTTGGAGAGTTATCCTTCCTGGATGCGTAAGTATCTAGAAAACTGACCTAGAAAATCTCTTTTTTGGGGGGCAGTACCATTATTCTCTTGAAAATACATGAAAAAATGAGAACATGCCCATGGATATTGAGGCAAAGCTTATGGTTATGGTGGTAATCTGGGGTATCTCCACTTCCAAATGTTGATCGAGCGACCAAACGTCTCCTCCCCCTTGTGGGAAAAGTTATAACATATGATATTGCTTATACTACAGTCATTACAAATCTCAAGCGTATGCAAGCTAAAAAGGGGGTAAGTATTGAATGATCAAAATCAAGGTTTTAGGGGCACTTTTTGTCGTCTTATTGACGATGACAGTGGGGGATGCTATCTGGTTTCCCTTCGTCCCGCTCAGCGATCATACCATGGCAAGGGACATAAGTCCAAGTCTCGATCCGATCGGAAGGACTTACAACTTCTCTCCTCAAGACGAGCTGGCGATCTCTTGGATCAGGTTCGCCCGCGACACAAGGTCACATCAGATGGAGTGGAGATGGTATGCGCCCAATGGGCAATTTTATGCCAGAACTTTCGACGTGGTCCCACCCAAAGATTTCACCAGCGGTGACTGGGATGGGAACGTTTGGAGCGCGATCCAGATACGAGGCTGCGATCCATCGAGGATGCCAGGCCAGTGGAGGGTAGACGTGCTCAGAGACTGGCTGAAGGTCCAGACCGAATACTTCACAATCGATAGCCAAGTGGTCACCTGCTAAGCGACCTCATATCTCTGATACAACGTATTCCGTTCTAGAGATACTAATAGCGTATGCTCTCGCGCACCACTAAAGACAGGCTTGATGAAGCACCTGTCCTGAAAATTACCCCCTAACGGCACCCAACTGGCATTTTGCGCAATCGAAGTCTCCTTTGAAGTCGGATGATCGATGATCGGTTCGGATATGTCCAGATCGGAAGTTTGATCCATACGAGCGATCATAATCCATCTGAGCGATCCAGATCGGTTGTGATAAATTAGATCGGTCTTGATACTCGTGGCGTGATTTCTCAAGACGCGGGAGAAAAAAAAGTAGATCGGAACTTAAAGTTCCAAAGAGGCATCGGACATGATCATATCAATAGCCAGCGGAAAAGGCGGGACCGGCAAGACCTTGGTGGCCACTAACATGGCCGCATCACTCGAAGAGGTCGAGCTGGCAGATTGCGACGTCGAAGAGCCAAACTCATATCTATTCTTCCCGGATCGGGTGGTAAAAGACAGTTTTGACTGCACCATTCCAATACCGATAATAGATGAAGAAAAGTGTACCAGGTGCGGAATCTGTTCTGACTTTTGCGCCTACAATGCCCTTGCAGTCTTTCCATCACAAGTTCTCGTATTCCCAGAACTCTGTCATGGTTGCGGCGGCTGTGAAATCGCTTGCCCTGAGAATGCCATAACTGAAGGTAAAAGGTCCATTGGCAAGATATACGTGGCCGAAACTGGCGATGTGCGCCTCCTTTGGGGCGAACTCAAACTTGGTGAACCCATGGCAACGCCCCTCATCAGGGCGGTGAAAAGAGTGGTCAAAACGGATCTTGTCCTGATCGACTCGCCCCCAGGGACGGCCTGTCCTGTGATCGAAGCTGTTAGGGACACCGACTTTTGCGTTTTGGTAACTGAACCTACCCCCTTTGGTCTCTATGACCTGAGGATCGCTGTGAACGTATTGAAAGAGATGGAAATCCCCTGCGGCGTCATAGTGAACCGGGCTGGCATAGGCGATCGAGGAGTTTATAGGTATTGTGAAGAAGACGAAATCCCGATCTTGATGGAGATTCCTTTCAGCCGAGAAATTGCCGGGCTATACTCGCAAGGCATCCTATTTTCAAGAGAGATGCCAGAATGGAAAGAGAAGTTTGTCAATCTCGTAGCCAAGATCGAGGAGATGGTAAGATGAAACAGCTTGCTGTGATCAGCGGAAAGGGCGGTACTGGCAAGACTACCATGGCAGCATCGTTGGCATATCTTGCTCAAGGGAAAACCGTGGTGGCAGATTGCGACGTGGACGCGCCAGATCTTCACCTCATCCTCAAGCCCGAGATCGAGGAGACTTCTGACTTCATGGGGCTTCAGGTGGCCAGAATCGATCCTGACAAGTGCATTCAATGTGGCGAGTGCGAGGAGAACTGCAGGTTCGATGCAATCCGGAACTTTGAGGTTGATCCTCGACATTGTGAAGGTTGCAAGGTCTGCACCCTTGTATGTCCCGAATCGGCAGTCGAGATGATCAATAGCGTGTCAGGCCACGCTTACATATCCAAGACAAGGTTTGGAACGATGATTCATGCTGAGCTTTTCCCTGGCGAAGAAGCTTCGGGAAAGCTGGTTACCATGGTGAGGGAAATTGCCCAGAAGGTGGCTGAAAGGGAAAGTAAAGACCTCGTATTGATCGACGGCTCGCCAGGAATCGGCTGCCCTGTGATCGCCTCGATTACGGGAATCGACCTTGCCTTGATAATGACAGAGCCCACCCTTTCTGGGATTCACGATCTTGAACGGATCATTGCGGTGACGAATCACTTCGGCGTCCCGGCTATGGTTTGCATAAACAAATACGACCTCAACTTGGACGTTTCCCGCAAGATCGAGGAGAGTTGTCAGGAAATGGGGGCCGAGCTTGGAGGACGGCTTCCTTTTGATCCTGGCGTAGTCGAGGCCATGGTGGCTGAAAAATCTGTTTCAGAGATGGGCGGAAAGACGAGCGACGCCATAACAGAAATCTGGAAGGCGATCGAATCGAGTCTTGAACTCTGACGCTTATAGTCAAGGACAAATCGAGCGGCACCGGTCGCTTCTTGACTATAGCTTTTCTTTTGCGGTCAGTAAAGCCGGAAAGTGAGCCTCGATACTTTCTCTTTAGGGAACCTTTCAACCTTTTCTAGAGTTGCGAGTATGTGGGCGGTCTTGTGAAGTCCTGCCACAATGATGCCGCCTATTGGGCATAGTGGGAACTCTAGCCCTTCTTCCATCTGTTTGTCGCTGGCACGAGATAAGAAGCAATCGTGTATTTCCATTTTGACAAGATCGTCTCTGTAGGCGATTGAGTAGGCGCCTATGGCCCCAGACTTTTTAAGGGTGTTCATGAAGCAGTTGATCTTCTCTTCTTTCGTCTCGAACTTGGGCATAGTGCAATCTGCAAAACTGGCAATCTCGTCCCAGAGCTTGGTCCCGATGGCAACGCTCATTATCATGAGACCTCCGCTCCCTTGGGTCGTCTGGATCGCCTCTGCTGTGGTGGATATAAATGTTGTCATAAACTTCTGAAGGTCGTCACAAAATGTGGGCGGCTTTCCCTCGTATTCCATGGGGTTAACTTCTCCGAAAAACGTTATAAATTTGGCGAGTGATCACTACCTTTCCTTGAATTTTTGCCCTGTTTTTGGTTTTGATCAAAAAACTTATTCGGTGTGCCGACAAAGTAGACGTGTTGGATGTGAAATACGTGAACGGAGGCCTTGAAAATTGAAGTTGGAATTTGGAAGTCAGAGTCGCGATCCTGACATAAGACGGCTTTACGATATGAAAGACGTTCTCTTTGACCAGACGTGGGCTGCCAAAGCTGAGAACTCAGAGCTTTACTACATGTACAGAGATCTCTACCTCAGCCGGCGAGATAGAGACCTTCTTCGGGACCAAAGTCTCAGGTATGACATAACGATAATTCCGCCCGGAATGCTTGGAAACGAGTACGTCAAGACTGCGGGCCATTATCACCCTCTCGTTCCGGGGTCTGAAGTCACCTATCCCGAGGTTTACGAAGTTTTAGAGGGCGAGGCCACCTATCTTCTCCAAAAAGAGGACTTAAGCGACGTCGTGGTTGTGAAAGCAGTGGCCGGTGATAAGGTGGTAGTTCCGCCAGGATACGGCCACATAACGATAAACCAGTCCAACAAGAGGTTGAAGATGGCAAACTTCGTATGCAGCGAGTTTTCTTCGATCTACGATCCCATAAAGGAGAAGGGCGGCGGCGCCTACTTCCTCATCGAAGAAGGGTTCGTAAAGAATCCGAAATGTAAAGAGGCCGCTGATCTTAGAGAGATCGAGGTTCCTGACGCGAAAAGTCTTGGCTTTGTCCGAAGCCGCGAGATGTATCCGTTATTCAGAGAGAAGGGAAAGCTGGACTGGCTGGTCGAGCCTCAGAATCACACGGAACTTTTCCAAGGGTTCTTGGACTGATCTTGGGCAGATAAGTGGTTCTCGACCATCGGTGACGTGGGATCTTTTCAGTCTCCTCATTCCTTCAAACCCGACATCGAGCGAAAGAAGGAATAAGGAGCCACGAAATGAGTAGCGCGAGATACCAGAACTGCAAAATTATGAGGTGGAGGAAAGCCCATGGTACGATTCATGTCGGGAAGTTTTAGATCTTATTTGGAGTTGCTCAGGCCGCCTTTGGCTCCAATGGACCTGGCACTTCCGGGGTCTGTGGTTCTTCTTGCGGCCTTTGCCACCACCGGCGCACTTCCACCCCTGTTCCCTTTCGTCATAGCGACAATAGGTGCTTACTTTGCCATAACCAGCTCTTACGTCTTCAACGATTGTTGTGACATCGATGTAGACCAGGTGGGGATGCCTGATCGGCCGCTCCCTTCGTCTCAGGTCAGCAAGAACGCGGCCCTTTACTATTCGGTTCTTCTCTTTGGGATCGCCGCGGTCGTTGCCACCTATCTCAACCCAGAAAGCTTCGTGTCCCTAATCGTTGCCACGGTGATCATGGCGGTCTATTCCAAGTGGGCCAAGAGGAACACGCCGTTTTCTTGGGTCTTGGTGGGTTTGTCTTACGGAATAGTCCCCATCGGCGTATGGCTGGCCATAGCTCCTGCAGGTTGGCTGAAAGCTGGGCCCGGGTTTCACATGGGCGCTTTGATCTTTGGGGCCATGATCTGCATAACGGACTGGGGATTTACGAACTGCGATGCTTCACGTGATGTGGCAGGTGATCGAAAAGAGGGAATCCCAACGATGCCTGTGACTTATGGAATCCCGCTCACATCCAAGCTCGTGGCCTTGACCTGGGTCTTGGGCGTTCTTCTCTCCTTTGCCTTGGGCGTCACGACCGGATTGGGGTACCTCTATTTTGGCGCTGCCGTGATCGCAGGAGCTTGGATGCTCTTTCAGGCTGTAGACTTCATGAAAAACCCGACTGCCGAGCGCGGAACTCAGATATTCTACCAGGGCGCAAACTACAGGGCGATCCTCTTTGCCGTCTTGATAGTCGACGTGCTTCTCAGGGCCGTGGTAGCAGGGTATCCGGGCGTTCTGGGGTGAAAGGACTCTTTAGAGCTTAGAGGCCCTGGTGTCTAGCAGGCCTCTCGATAATCCTAGCTCATCATCGTGAGGTCAAACATTTTTTATATTATTCTTGGAGGTGAGCTGGTTTTGAATCCAGATCCGCAAAGTAGTCCATCAGCATCCGATGGACGAAGACGTAGCCTCCGCCGACTTTGCGCAGGAATATGCGCTCGGCCGCGTAGTCGAGGAAGGAGACCAGTTTCCAGGGGAGGAGATCTTCGCGGCGTAGTACGAGCCTGAGGGCGAAATGCTGGACGACTGCCATACCACCACCAAACATCAGCCCACCAATCGGCCCAAACATCAGCCCACCAATCGGCCCACCAATCGGCCCACTAATCAGCCCAAACATCAGCCCAAACATCAGCCCACTAATCAGTCCAACAATTACAGCATTTTTTGCAGACCGTCGAATGCCTTGATTGGGAAACGTTCTCGCTTCCATCCCCATCTCTGCAACATTCAGCCCACCAATCAGCCCA
>CAZXBV010000059.1:5263-7569 GCA_964639155.1 uncultured Methanotrichaceae archaeon | reverse complement strand
TCGTAGTCGAAGATGAGGGACTCATAGTCGAAGATGAGGGACTCATAGTCGAAGATGAGGGACTCATAGTCGAAGATGAGGGACTCATAGTCGAAGAGGTGGCACATTGAGACGACTTATAATTCTGATGACCATGCTTATCTTAGCCTCGTCCATCCTGGTGGCCCAGGCCGATGCCCAGCTTGAAAGAGGCACAAAGTCGGGCGAGATGGAAGATATCATACTGGTTGGAGCAGACGATTGGCACAGTTCTGTAGCTGCGACTCCTCTTGCGATATGGACCGATGACGAAGGACCAAAGACTCGACCGCTTATTGTGCTACCTCGGGAAGTAAATGCAGGCCAAAGGATGGGGTGGGTCGATCAAGCGGAGCTGGAACGTTACGGTCCCGAGTCGGTTCTCCACACCATGAGATCTGCGAACGTGTCAGCTCTGGTGATTCACGGTGAAGGCGAGACGGCAAAAAGCCTGGTTAAGCTGGCAGGAAAGGAAGGCATCAAGGCTCACGTCACCATGACTTTGGAGGCTTCCAAAGATGTGACCAAGATCGGGGAAGAAGATGTTGCCCAAGCCTCTGACGAGACCGAAGCCCTTCTCTTAGCAAGAGATCTCTTTTTGGGTGAAATGGGACTTGAGACCTCGAAGGCGGATCTCTCTTCCGTTGACAAAGGTACCTCGCAAGAGCTGGATTCGGATTCGGTCCAGCTGGCACTAGGTCTTGAAGGGATCATCGTGAGCGATCGTCTCTGTCCAGTCAATCCAGATGTAAGAGAGGATCTTTACGATCGGGTGGAAGATCTGATCGAAGAGTACGAAGTGGATGGAATAGTCCTCTACAACTTCGGATTTGCAGGAGACGATTACTGTTTCTGTGACGTCTGCAAAGAAGAGTTTTACAGCGATACAGGAATAGATCTTTCCAGGGTGGGCGCAAGCTCCTACAACCTCCAAAGGTGGAATCGGTGGAAAGAGGAGCAAGTCCTTGAGATGGCAAACGAGGTTAGGAACATAACCATCGATCTGGGTCCCGTAGACCTGGGCATTGTGGTTCAAGAGCCCTTTGATCGGACCGAAGGTTACAACTACGCAGAACTTGCGGATCTGGCCGATTTCATGATAATCAATCCTGTGCCCGCTCCCGATCTGAAGGTGGCATCTGAAACCGCAAAAACTCCAGTCTACGTGAGGCTCAGCGACGACTATGTAGAGTACACAATATCCACCCAGAACGTCGAAGGGACCACGGATTACATAGAAGATCTCATCGAAGAAGGTGCAACAGGACTTGCTTTCGAATACGATGTGGTCTACACGCCGCTTTGGTCTGAGCTTGAACCTCCATCGCCTGCAACCAAGTGGCTCTTAGATAGGTTAGAAGGAACCACTCTTGGAATCGGCGACGTCTTTTGGGATTTGGATTCTAGGATCGAAACAGACGATTATTTCGAGATGGCAGAGATTGTTTCTCGAAGATGGGATCAATCTTCTGGGGCAGTTCTTGTAGGAGACAACTACAGTGCAGGACTCAAGGCCGCTCTCATTGGCTCTTACCTCAACTGGCCAGTTCTTTTCGTTGGCGAAGATCTTCACAACTCGACAGTTGTCGCGCTCCAGAGATTGGGCACAACCCAAGTGGTGGTCGTAAATTCAATATCAAAAGGGGCGAAAGAGGATCTTCAAGATCTCAATCTGACTTTGATCGAAGCAGATTCAGAATTTTTAGCAAATGAGATGAAGTCGAGAGATGATGAGATCTCTTCGGTCGTCCTGACCAACTCTCACGACCTTTCGCTTCTGCCGACCAAGCCAAAGCTAAAGGTAGAGAAAGCCGATATAGGCGATTTGGAGCTCGATGTGAAGATCAATCCGTCCCAGATCCCTGCTGAAAGTGCGGGCGAGATCGTCCGGTTGGAGATCACCTTGAAAAACTTGGGTGAAGAGGACGTAGAAGAGATCGAGCTGATCGACACAATCATGCTTGGCAGGTTTGTGATCTGGTGGAGCACAAAGACGGGGTCCGTGAACCTGACCGATTCAGTCACGGGATCGTGGCCAACTCCTGGTGGTGCCTTCTTCAACGGTAGTCGTCTTGCCTGGAGCATAGATCGGCTAGGACCGCGCGAATACGCCGTATTGAACCTGGAAATCGAGATACTCCACCCACTGGATGCAGGATGGACTCAGCCTCTCGATGCTGGAATATCTGTAGTCTATGCCGACTTGGAGGACGATTCTGACGAAGACAATCTGATCGAGACTTTTGACGACGGTCCGGTAGTCAACATAACTTATCCCAGAAAGGCAA
>CAZXBV010000059.1:0-5163 GCA_964639155.1 uncultured Methanotrichaceae archaeon | reverse complement strand
ATCGAGACTTTTGACGACGGTCCGGTAGTCAACATAACTTATCCCAGAAAGGCAATCCCCGGAAATGTCGAGATCTCGTGGGAAGTTACAGAAGAGCCCTATGAAACTTATGTCAAATATTACAGCCCCGATGGTCAGATCGGCCGTAAATTCGTCCAAAACTGCGAGCCAGAAGCTGCGTGTAACGCATCGATTATGCTTGTCAAGTCTGGAATATGGACCTTCCAAATAGAGATCTGGGCGTCTCAAGCCGTGATAGACTACACGACCGAGAACTTCACAATAGAGGTCAACACCTCTACAGAATCAATAAACGTGACCGCGTTTAGCCATACCAAAATCCCCCGGCTATCGCTCCTCGCGCCACAGATGGCAGGTGCAAGAGCTGGAATTCTCTTTGACGTGGCAACAGATCCACAAAACCTGGATCCTGAAACGGTCGAGGAGGATCTCGAGGAGATGGTAAAAGAGCTGGATATATCGCCTCGGTACCTCATCGTTGTGGGCGGACCTGGTGCACTTCCCTTCCCATCGACCGAATTGCCGAATCAGGAATCGTCCCCTCGCGAGTACGATATCTATCGTGAATATCAGATCCAGCTCGATGACGACGGTTACCAAGATGTGGCTTCAGGTAGGATAATAGGCCTTAGCGTTTACGACGCTTCTCAGACGGTGGCGCGAACTTTTGCCTATGATCGGATTGAAGGAGATTGGAGAAATAAAGCCCTTGTGATATCGTCCCCTACAGATTATCCGATCTGGCCTCAGTCACCAATACCGCTGAGGATCGGCGACTATCTGATCGCAGCGGGACTTGAAACTGACAAATTGCGCGAAGACGAGGCCACTTATCAGAGGGTCACTTCCAAGATGGATAACGGTCAGAACATAGTTCACTTCAATTATCACGGTGCTGAATGGGGTTGGAAACTCTCGTTGTGGGCGCTGATAGATTTGGCGATGGACAAGACTCATATAAAGCAACTGACTTTGGCACCTCAGACCACCACGACCGACTCCTGTCTGACTTCGAGGCTGAAAGGGTCCACAATCCCTCTTTCCGATGAGATCGACGTTTACCTTCCCATGGAGTTGGAAGACTCGATATCTTTGGCGTTCTTGAAGGCAGGCTCGGTAAACTACGTTGGGTCCAACGCTTTATCCTGGATATTTTTCTCGGACGATTATTCCAACAACATGTACCAAGCAATGGTCTTTGAGAACAAGACGTTGGGCGAAGCCATGGTCGACGCAAGCAACCTTTACATCGCGAGGATGAAGTTTGTGGAAGGGTTGGAGTTTGAGGATTTCGATGAATACTTCCCGGTTGATTGGGGCTATCTTACCGCTGAGGAGATGTTAAACGAGACTGTAAACGAGTACATGATCTTTGGCGATCCTGCCTTCAGGCCCACCATTCCAAGAACGCCAACGCTTCCTTACAGGGTCGAAGCCGAGAACGTCTCCGATCCAAACGCAACGGAGGTTTCCGTCTTGATCACGCCAACTCAAGAGTGGTGTGCTGACTGGATCTATTGGGTTGCAACCGAGTCCGTTGATGGTGATCTCATGTTCAATGCGCCACCGGCTCTTGTAGGCGAGGTTGTGATCCCTGAAGATGCAGACGATGTGGTGGTTAAAGAAACGGGCCGAGTTGTCTGGCACGTGGAGATCTTGGAAGGATCAAAGAAGCGAGTTATCTGGCCGGTGATCAGACCGACTTTGAACGAGACGAGATCTTTTACCGTAGAGTACAGGATCGTTCCGATCGAGGTCCAGGTCGTCAACGTCACCGTGGGCTGGAATCCATTCTCTTTGTACCTGAACCCCAAAGATCCTTCTTTGGATGAGCATCTGAAGCGCAAGCCTTACAGGAGCGTTTTCACCCTTGCTGGAGAAGAATGGAACTATACCTCTGAAGATTCTGGATGGGAACTGTTTTCGGATCTTGAACCTGGGGGCGGTTACATAATCGACAGCACTGATAACTTTTCCTTTGAGGTATCAGGAAAGCCCATTGATCTTCCCTACAAGGTGGAGTTACAGGAAGGGTGGAACCTGGTGGGCGTTCCGATGAACAAGACGGTTCTTATCGAGAACGTCACCGTGAACGCCGACCATAAGAGGTATGCCTATTCTGAAGCAGTGAAGGAAGGTATCGTCTCTGCCTTTTTGTGGAAATATGGAGATGAAGAATGGGTTTACGTCACCTTGAAAGATGAGATGGTTCCAGGTGAGGCTTACATGATTGAGGCCATGGAAAACTGCAAACTGGTCTTTGGGTGAACCCCATTTTTCACTTTTTTCTTGCAGATTCCTGACATAAAAAGAGTATGGCCACAACTTCTGAGCTGTAGCCTGATTACACTTCGCGGTTTAGGTATGGGGTGGCGTTCTGACTCGTTCGGGAAGGACGCAGATGAGTCCCCAGTCTTCGGCTTCGTCGTTGTTGAGACAAGTCACTTTACATGTGTAGTTACCAGAGGTTTGGATTCCCCGGATGCGGTAAGTGCTGTTTACCTCGTTGGCAATCAGAGTTCCAGCTGACGATTTTCCTTCATACCACTGGTAGGTGTACTGGGTGGGGTCACATCCACCGCTGGCCCTTGCCGTCAAGATCGCAGTTTCGTTTTTGTATACCTTGATGTCAGGAACTACAACCACAAGCGGCCCTGCCGTGACGTCGTATTGTATCTGGTTGCTGTAAGTGGTCACATTGTGTTTTTCATCATGAACCTTGTACCGGACAGTATGAACACCCACCGTATCGGCGAAGAACCAGATCTTGTAGACGTGATCTTCCACCACATACCAGCCAGGAACGTATGATTTAACGTCACCGTTGGGATATTTTTCGTAGACGGTGAGGCTTCCGCTTCTTCCTGGGGTCAGCAGTTCCTTGGCATAGCGCCCTTTTGGTATCACAATTTGCGTTGCTAGCTGGCTGTTGCTGTATGGATAAACTATCCAGAGACCGTTTTCTTCTGGCCCAGGAATTCCTGGATGGCCTATGTGTTCCCAGTCTAGTTCTTCTCCGTCAGATCCTCTAGTATCGCTATAGAAATTCTCGTCTTCAATCCAAACTTCTTCGCCATCTTCATCCTCAGTTATCGCTTTTGTATCTTCTACAGATGTTTGGAGGGTTGTTTCTCCTTGTTCGAATCGATCGTCCCAGTTAAAATCATTGCCCCAGTTAAAATCATCGCCCCAGTCGAAACTGTTTTCCCCCACAAATAGGTCATCTTCGCCTCTACTGACAGACTGTGATATGCTCTCTCCTTGGCAGAAAGCGCAAGCTATCAGCAATCCAAAAACTAACAGAGTTCCCACCAACTTGATTGGATTCGTGTTATTACCCCCTTATTGTTGCAGACTAAGGGGGCTGATCATATAAATCATTTATTTTTAACTTGCAAGAGTGGAGAGAACAGAGCGGGAAGTCTTCATCCTTTAGCCTTGGAATAGAAATACTTGACCTGGAACCTGCCGAAGACCATGTTTACATACTCTTCACAGCATCACCAACAACCAATTTATCTAATGTTGTAAATATTATCAAGTGTGTTACTGCAAGAAGACTTAGACAAGAATTCCCAAAAACAAAAGGAGTTCTAGAGGGCGATCCCTTTTGGTTCAATTCATTTAACAGTTGATGTTATACTTCAATCTTTCGACAACACGATAAATAGGCAGTAGGCAGCTTTCTTACGTTAGATCTCCCGCAGTGGCTTTTCCTTGAAGTTCAGGTCAACGACGTTTACTGATGTATTTTTGAGTGATTTTGAACAGGTCTCTTTCAATATGTTGTAAACTTCATTCTCATCCCCACCCAATTCGCGAAGGTTTTTAGTCTTGGTTTGGGCGTTGTAAAGGGGCAGATCCTTCACGTATTCCTGAATGTCGTATAGTGGCAGGCTCCTCGAGTATTTTTGAGTGTCATATAGTGGCAGGCTCCTCGAGTATTTCTGAGTGTCATATAGTGGCAGGCTCCTCGAGTATTTTTTAGTATCGTATAGCGTTTTTTTGTCGCTTGACATATTGTACAGTTTTTTATCCTTCAGGTTTCCACCTATTTGGTTCAGTGGTTTCGTCTTCATTCCTAGCCCTAAAGGTTCAGAGCCCGAATAGTCCGAAATTCCGTAGCCTTGCTGGGCATTGGCAGAATATGCCACGGCCAATAGCAACAAGAGTATTGCTAAATATCCCCAATAACTGCTTTTGGAAATCATGAAATACCTCTTAACGTAACAGGGTATTATAGTCGAGAACCAATTAGATGAAACTAACTGGTTCTCGAAAGATTAGTGCTTGACGATATGAACAAGCCAAATTCCAAACTATTGCGAGTTTGAGATTTGTCCGAAAGGTATCGTTAAACACTATAATCCGATTAGATCCCCCGCTTTTTGATCAAACGCCCCCCTCTAAGAGTAAGAGGGTTATAGCGACCTTCTTGTTAATTTTGTGTCGAAGATGTTTAAGACTTTTGGGGTGGAAATGCGCGTTTTGACTTATATCTCATTTCGCGTTTCCATGGGGCTTTCAGATTGATTGTCACCCTTTTTTTGGACGTCTGGGATATTATGTGGGCCTTCTGAGCTTGCTCTTGCCCCTGCCCCTGCCATGGCGGTCTTGGCTCCGAAGTAGAACCCGACGATGACTCCAACCATTTGGACGTAGGCGTTGATGATCTCTTTGTTCCTGATGTCGTAGGCCGAGAGTATGAACATCAGTACGGTAAACCCGACCACGAAAGTTCCTGCGATCGCCCTCCTCATCTCTCCCTGGTCAAGATTTCCATCATTCCGACAGCCAGTAATGATCAAGCTGACAAAGGTTATCATCACGACCCCGATGGCGATGACCAGCAAGCTTAGGGGAATCCCCGTAGAAGTCAGCTTATCACTGACGACGCTCTGAATACCGTCCGTTTCCTGAGCGCTGGCGATGATCGATGATACCAAGACCATCAGACCAATGGCCGCCGCAAATATAGTAGATTTTCCTTTAATTTCTGCAAATATATCTGTCATTTCGTGTCTCACCCTCCATTTCCACAATTGCAATTTGACTAATTAATAAATTATGATCATATTGGGCTAGATGCTGTCGCTTAGTGATCTAACTTCAGGCAGTTGATTGTACCATCATCGTATTATA
>CAZXBV010000058.1:0-7604 GCA_964639155.1 uncultured Methanotrichaceae archaeon | reverse complement strand
CATCTTGCAGCTTAGATAACGTGGCATTTTCTTCCTGAGATTCGATCTAACGATGCGTGTTCGGTGGAAACAAATGGTTTAGGTAGTGGTCGATAGGTCGCTAATTGCCTAATCTGATAAAGTCGAGTTAGGAATCCCCCAAAAATACTGCAGGAAAACTATTATGTACCTTGAAGAAGGCTGAAAAAAATGTGTCTCAAAAGCGACCGTTCCATGTAATGCTGATCCCCACTTTGGGCTGTCCTTCTAATTGTAGTTATTGTTGGAGCTCTGAAGAAGGATCTCCGATAATGAGCATTGAAACCATAAAAGAAGTGGTTGAATGGCTCCAGAACTTTCGTGATGATCCGGTTACGTTCACCTTTCATGGCGGAGAACCGCTCTTAGCTGGCGCGGATTTTTACAGAGAAGCGTTGCGACTGCTTACCGAGGGGTTGAGCCATATGAAAATAGCGTTCGCACTCCAGACAAACCTTTGGAGGCTCACCCCAGAGTTAGCTGAAATTTTTGCAGAGTATCGCATCCCCCTGGGCTCCAGCCTGGATGGCCCCCAAGAGCTTAACGATCTGCAAAGATCAGAAGGATACTACGAAAAGACGATGAGAGGGTACGAAATTGCCAAAGCACATGGTCTCAGCGTGCAATTTATCTGCACCTTCACGTCTTATTCTATAAAGTTCAAAGAAGATATCGTTGACTTCTTCCTGGAGAATGGTTTAACGTTCAAATTACATCCAGCGCTTCCCTCTTTACGTGGTAAAGAGCCTGAAAAGTGGGCACTTGATCCAAAAGAGTATGGTGAGTTGTTAGTCTATCTTCTGAACCTATACCTGGAAAAAATGGATGAGATCGAGATCAGGAATATCAACGATTTGTGTAGAGGAGTCCTCACAAACAGGGGTACTGTATGCACTTATGTTGATTGTATGGATAGTACCTTTGCTGTGGGGCCTGATGGGAGCATATACCCTTGCTATCGCTTTGTAGGCATGCCAGAATACGTCATGGGCAATGTTTATGACCACCCAAGCATGGAAGACCTCGCCCAATCCGATGCATGGAAGCTTATGCACAAATTTAAGGAATACGTGGACGAGGAATGCAAGGGATGTAAACACATAAGATACTGTCGTGGTGGATGCCCCTACAACGCCATAGCGCCCACTGGCGGCGAAATAAAAGGCGTCGACCCCCACTGCGTCGCCTACAAAAGGATATTCGACGAGATTTCAGACCGACTAAACAAGGAGTTCCTCGAATCCCTCGAAATGGATATGTGCACGCTCCAACCACAAATTGCGAAGGACGCAAAGCCAGGAATAATGGCACTGATGCGTAAGATGACAGCAGATTAGAAACTCAGCCAGTACAACCCATTTTTTCAACATGAGGCACATGGGGCATAACATCGATCGGAAGATACAAGCATACCGGATCTGAGGGATAAGGCCATCCCAAAAGTCAGATCACAGATAATTTTTATGAAGTGGCGAGAGTGAGCCGACGTCCGGCACTTCTGAAAAGAATATTTCGTGGGGAGGTGTGACATCATTGTTTGTCAGAGAACTTGAGAGGGAAAAGAGCATCGTCGCCAGGTTCGATTACGGCGCAGATCTGGTCGAGTCGATAACCGACCTTGCCGAGAAAATGGAGATCCGAACCGGGATCTTCAGCGCTATCGGGGCGCTCCAGAAAGCAGAGATCGGCTACTACGACCAGGAGACACATGAGTATCATGGAAACCTGATAGATGCGCCCATGGAGCTTGTCTCCTGCTCTGGCAACATATCGATCAGGGACGAAAAGCCCTTCGTCCATGCCCACGCATCCCTGGCCGACAGAAATGGTAAAGTTCTGGGCGGCCACCTTCAGAGCGGAGTGATCTTTGCGGCTGAAGTTTACATACAGGAGTTGAAAGGAGAAGTTCTCGTCAGGTCTCACGATCCCGTGACAGACCTATACCTTTGGGGAGGCGCGGATTGAAAAGCAAGGAATACTTCGAGGGCCTTCTCTCTGGCCTTTCCGAATCCATGGCTATCGCAGGGAAAGCTCGCGAGCAAGGAAAAGATCCTAGCACCTCAGTAGAGGTTCCGACAGCCGTAGACCTGGCTGAAAGGGTAGAAAAACTGATCGGAATCGAGGGAATCGCAACGCGGATCCGCGAGCTAGAACGAGAAGGAAAGAGCCGAGAAGAGGCGGCACTCGCGATAGGTGTCGATTTTGCCGAGGGCCGAATCGGAAACTTTCCCGAAAAGATCGATGCCATCGACAGCGCCATCAGAACCTCGGTTGCTTTGCTTACAGAAGGCGTGGTGGCAGCGCCAATCGAGGGAATCGCCCGCGTCGCTCTTGGAAAGAACGACGACGGCACCGATTATCTGAAGATCTATTATGCAGGCCCCATCAGGAGCGCAGGCGGAACCGCCCAGGCCCTGAGCGTTCTCGTGGCAGATTACGTCAGGAGCAAAGTCGGGATTGCGCCCTACAAGCCTCGACCTGAAGAGGTCGAAAGGTACGTCGAAGAGATCGGGCTCTATAGGCAAGTTGCGGGCCTTCAGTACGTTCCTTCTGATGACGAGATCAGAACGATGGTGAAGAACTGCCCCATCTGCATAGAAGGCGAGCCCACAGAAGAAACTGAGGTATCTGGCTACAGAGATCTTGAGCGGATCGAGACCAACAGGATCAGGGGCGGTGTGGCCCTGGTCTCTGCAGAAGGAATCGCCCTCAAACGACCAAAACTCAAAAAACATGTCACAAAGCTGGGGATCGAAGGTTGGGACTGGCTGGACGAACTTGCCAGCGGCGGAAAGAAGGGCGGCGGCTCATCGAACGAGAAGTTTCTAAGAGACATTATCGCAGGACGGCCCGTATTCAGCCATCCATCACGTCCAGGGGGTTTTAGGCTCCGGTATGGCAGGTCCAGGAACACCGGACTTGCTGCAGCTGGCTTTAGCCCTGCCTCTATGACAATCCTGGGCGAGTTCATAGCTGCAGGAACTCAAGTTAAGGTAGAACAGCCCGGAAAGGCGGTGGCGGCATCTCCTGTGAGCACAATCGAAGGGCCCACCATCCGGCTTAAGAATGGTGACCTGGTGCGAGCCGATACAAAAGAAGAGACGCTGCAGTATGCAGACCAGATCGCCAAGATCATCGACGTTGGCGAGATCTTGATCTGCTACGGTGATTTTCTTGAGAACAATCGGCCTCTTGCGCCCTCATCTTACTGCTTTGAATGGTGGTCTAAAGAATTCAAAAAAGCGGGGGGAGATCCTGTGGGTCTAGAAGAGATCGGCGGCAAAGAAGCGATCGAGATATCTCAAGAATTTGGAATCCCGCTCCATCCCAAACACACCTTCCTCTGGCACGACATATCTGCCGAAGAATATAGTACCCTGGCCAAGATCGTCTCGTCTGAAGGCGAGATGAGATATGATGATAGCAATAATAACAATAAAAATAATAAAGATGTCAATAATGATGGTACGCTTCTTTTGCCTCTGTCGGTGAAAGAAACCTTGGAAACACTTCTCGTCCTTCATAAGGTGAGAGAAGGAAAGGTCATGATCCAGGACCCTTGGACGTTTTTGCTCTGTCTTGGAATCGATCCTGACGGATTGGGACTAACTTCGCAAGAGATGGGAGGCTCTGCCCTGGAGATGGTAAATGTGGTCTCAGGGATCAAGGTGATGGCAAGAGCTCCAACCAGGGTAGGGGGCCGGATGGGTCGGCCCGAAAAGTCCGACAAGAGGAAGATGAAGCCACCACCTCACGTGCTGTTCCCAACAGGCGAAGTCGGTGGAAAGAGCCGTTCTGTGGGAGTGTCTGCGAAATCCCACAAAGGAAACGGCAGGATAGGCGTGATCGCAACCGATATTGGAAAGAGAGTATGCCCCAAATGCGGCAAAGAAACGCACGAGTTTCTCTGCGATTGTGGCACCCACACATTTCCCAAAAGGGTTTGTCCCAAATGCAAGCTCGATGGAAAGGAGCGATGCCCAAGATGTGGGAGTGTAACCACTGCAGCGGCCACGATGACGCTTGACGTAAAAAAGCTCTACACCAAAGCGCTGGCGCATCTTGGAGAACGCGAGCCGGACCTAGTCAGGGGCGTTCTCGGCTTAACTTCCAGAGACAAGACTCCTGAGTCGTTGGAAAAGGGGATACTGAGGGCAAAACACGGGGTCTTCACATTCAAGGATGGAACCGTCAGATACGACTTGACCGATCTGCCCCTCACGCATTTTAGGCCACGGGAGATCCATGCCGATGTTCTGCGGCTCAGAGATCTGGGGTATACAGAGGACATATATGGTCAACCCCTAACAGACCCCGAACAGATTTGTGAGCTCAAAGTTCAGGACGTCGTCCTTTCTTTTGACGGGGGTGACTACCTCCTCAATGTGGCCCATTTCGTTGACGAAGAACTTGTCAAGTTCTACGGACTCGAACCATATTACAAGGCCGAAACCCCCGACGATCTGATCGGAACGCTCATGGTGGGATTAGCGCCTCACACTTCGGCAGGGGTATTATGCCGCCTGATCGGGTACACCTCGGCCTCTGCTGGATATGGCCATCCCTTCTTTCACGCAGCCAAGAGGAGAAACTGTGATGGCGACGAGGACTGCGTCATGCTGCTGATGGATGCGCTCCTAAATTTCTCTATGTCATATCTGCCCGAAAAAAGGGGTGGAAAGATGGATGCGCCTCTCGTCATGACCACAAAGCTCGATCCTTCAGAGGTCGATGGCGAGGCTCACAACCTGGATCTTTTGCCAACATATCCACTTGAGTTTTACGAGGCCACATTGAGCAACACGAATCCCAAGGACCTAGAGAAGTCGATGGACGTAGTCTCAGGAAGGCTCGGAACCGAGGCCCAGTACGAAGGGTTCTTCTTCACTCACGACACAGATGACATCGCTTCTGGCCCTATAAACAGCTCTTACAAAACGTTGGGCACAATGGTCGAGAAGATGGATGCCCAGCTTCGTCTCGCAAGAGAGATCCGGGCCGTCGATGAGAGGGATGTGGCAACGAGGGTTATCAACTCTCATTTCTTGCCAGATCTCATAGGGAATCTTCGCGCTTTTTCAAGGCAGAAGGTACGATGTGTCAAGTGCGGAGCTAAGTTTCGAAGGCCGCCCCTCTGCGGAAGCTGCCCCAAGTGTGGTGGAAAGCTCATCTTGACGGTTCACAAGGGCAGCGTGAAGAAGTATCTTGAGGTTTCGATGAGGGTGGCAGACGAATTCGGCGTGGACGAGTACACAAAGCAAAGGCTTGAGCTTATCAAGATGGATATCGAGTCCCTTTTCGAGAACGATAAGTCCAAGCAGATGGGGCTTATGGACTTTATGTAGTTATACCAGTAGGACTTACGCAGTTGGATTTCCAGATGAATTCATTGCATAGCGATTTTCATACTCTGAGGTGGTGTCTACGACCATGACCCATTCAATTCCAATCAGTCGGTCAGACAGTTTTATTTGTGGTCGAGGACAATGTTCCCTTTCGATGCAGGAGATCATCCAAAGGTTTGCCGAAAAAGGCTATCTGATAGACCCAGAAGCTTTGGATCTGATTACGTCCTATTCTGGAGCCAAAACGTCTCTGGTAAAGCGAGTGATCAGTTCACTGGATTCGTCGACGATAGTGGTCACCGTTTCAGACCTGAGACGCTCTATTGAAGAGATGGGCTCGACCAAAGAAAAGGAGGCACCAGACCTTCTGCAACCTGATCTTCTTAAACCAAAGCATTGTGTCGACTCTGGAATGAATCATCCAAATGAAACCAAAAATACGAATTGTGCATCACATACTCAGGTTCTGACGACGCCTGCATTAGAGGGCAACGGGGGAACTAAGGCCTCTGCCATTGGAAGGGATGGGCATGCCCCTCTTGCGGGATTTAAAGAAAAATATTCGGCCCATGATATATCTTGTGCATCGTTGGAACTGGTCTTTAACCCTCTTGCCAATTCGGCAATCAATCCACTTTCTGCAGTCGACCACCCTTCAGATACATGTCAAACTCCCTTTTCCGACTTCGAGCTATTGGCCGACATAACTGGAAAATCCACGTGTGTCGGCCAGTACCAGGATTTCATCAAGTACTTCAGAGACCGGTATTCTAAGATCGGAGATATTCTCTCGTCGCGGCTGAACGCCCGGCCCATAGAGAGCTTGGGAAAAAATGTCGCGGGAAGAGAGATTTCCATCATCGGAATGGTGATGGACATCAAGACAAGCACCAAAGGCAACAAACTGGTCCAGCTAGAAGATCCCACCGGCATGGTTATGGTGATATTCAAGAAGGGGACGCCACCTTTTGAAGAGTCGATCTCCCTGGTTTCAGACGAGGTGATCGGTGTTTCTGGAACCACCGACGGCGGAGGAAGGGTCTTTGCCAATTCCTTAACCTGGCCGGACCTTCAAGAAGGAATGCCGCCCAGGTCTGGAAACGGTGGCGCACTCTTAATGTCCGACCTTCATGTGGGAAGCAAATACTTCGTAGAAGACGGATGGAAGAGGTTTACGGCCTGGATCAACGGCGAGATGGATGATCCGTTAGAACTCGTCTCTAAGGTGAAGTACATCGTGATCGCAGGAGACTTGGTGGATGGTGTGGGTGTCTATCCGGGCCAAGAAGGTGATCTTTCAATAATGGATATCCATCAGCAGTACGAATCTGCGGCTGAATTGATCTCGGAGATTCCAAGCCGGATCCAGATCGTGATCTCGCCTGGTAACCACGACGCTGTCAGACAGGCTGAGCCGCAACCTGCATTCCCTGAGTCCATCCAGAAACTTTTTGGGAATAACTGTACATTTGTGGGAAACCCTGCCAGGTTCAAGCTGGGTGGGATCGAATGGTTGGTCTACCACGGCAGAAGCATGGACGACCTTGTGCTCAAGATTCCGGGCTTATCCTACAGCGAGCCTGAAAAGGTGATGGTGGAGATGTTGAAGCGAAGGCATCTTTCACCCATTTACGGTAACAGAGTCTCTATCGCCCCCGAAGAAAGAGACATTCTGGTGATTCAAAGGCCTCCTGCAGTTCTCCATTGTGGTCACGTCCACACCTTTGGTGTGACCAGATACAAAGGCGTCACCGTGATAAACAGCGGTACCTGGCAAGGTCAGACCGATTTTCAGAAGAAGATGAATATCCAGCCCACGGCTGCCATCGTTCCTTACTTGGATCTTAAAACCATGAGGGTTCGAAAGTTAATCTTCGCCTGAAGCGTCGCGACGAACTTTCGCGTATTCTTCAATGGTTTGTGATGGTAAGACCTGCTACTGTAATTCTTGTAATATCGATGATATTGAAAATATAGGGTTTAACGATACCTTTCTGACAAATCTCAAACTCGCAAGAGTTTGAGATTTTGGCCTATTCGTATCGTTAAGCACTATTTTGGCGAGAACAAATTAGTTTCATCTAATTGGTTCTCGACTATAAAACAGATCTGGGTGGTCGTTTTCATGTTTTAAAGCTGGACTTCAGGAGCCACACATTTTAATCGGATTTGGCCCCGAACTGGTCTGCATATCCACAACGTTACCAAAAAATACTAATATGGCCCCGACCTAACTATGTC
>CAZXBV010000057.1:0-7650 GCA_964639155.1 uncultured Methanotrichaceae archaeon | reverse complement strand
CCGGCCGCATCGAAGAAATTTCCCCAATATAGGGGGATCGCGCCTTTGATGTGATTGGCAGAATATCCGTCACCGACGTCGACTATCAAATCAGAACCGGCCAGGTTATCCATCGAAACGAGATACTCGCCATGGACGAAACTGTCCAGATCCACTGGTTCAGAGGCAGGTTCGGTGGATTTGGCGCTGACGGTTCCAGAAGTATAATAATCTTCAAATCCAGCCCAGTTTGGACCTTGCCACGTGTCCGGCCCAGACGATCCACAACTCGAACATCCAGCGATCGCTCCGCCCACCAGGGCTGGGACAAAAAGCGCCCCGACCAAGAACATAACGCTCATGTTATAGATCGCTCTTTCGAATCGGTCGCGGTTCCGTCGAGACCCGACCAAAAGGTGATCTTGCTCATCTTCGATTGACATAAACTTGTTTCTCCCAAATTTATCGTGATATGTCTGAGTTAATGTCCCAGCCAGATCTGGAAAGAAGTTCCAAAACCCCTACGCTCTCTTCGATCTCGTTTCCTCGAACGTCCTTTGCCGTCAAGACGATCTCGTAGCGGCCTGATTCCATTATGGCCGTCTGGAGCGTCCCTTCATAGGTGCCACTATCTGTTCTGCTCATTATCACTGGCGGATTGTAACCTGAGGACACCAAGAGGTTGTGGGCCCGGGCCGATATTGAAGCAACCCCGTATTTGGAATCTACCGCAACCGTGACTTTCACTGTTTGGCCTATCTGGGCGCGAGCTGGAAATACAGTCCAATCTATCAAAGTGAGGGGAAGAGACGAGGGCCCCATTATCGGGTAGAAATCTCTGACCCGGCCCACTTCATCTATCCAATAGGGCTCATCGCCAAAACCGTCGCTTCCTGTGATGTTTTGGCCAGGTCCACCCATCTCGTCTGCACCGCCATAATCACCCCAGAAGTTTCCACCTTGTGGATAGGCGCTCCACCATCGGTTGACGCTTCTGTCCTCGGCCTGTATGACGTTCTCGAATATCCAGTTATTATAGATGTGGTTTCCATCGTTGGATATGAAGATGCCTTTCTGGCTTTCAGAGACGTTGTTTTGGGTTATCGTGTTGTTTCCAGGACCTTCCTGTATCCAGATTCCGAAACGGACGTTTCTCTCTATCTCGTTTCCTTTGATCTGGTTGTTTCCAGACCCCAGCTGGAGGAAGATTCCTCCCACTTCGTTCCCGATGATGGTGTTATTCAAGATCTGGTTGTCAACGCACTCGTGCATCACCTTCAAGCCGGAGTTTCGATTGTAAGAGAGCTGGTTTGACTCGATCAAGTTCTCTGAGCAATCGGTGAACATGTAGATCCCATAATCGTTTCTCTCCATCACGTTGCCAAAGATCGTGTTTTCGCGACAGGAAGGGAAAAGACAGACACCGTATTCGCCGTTGTCGCTGGCCACGTTTCCTGTGATCGAGTTCTCGTTTGAGTTGGATAGATAGATCCCATACCAGCCTTCTCCGCCAAGGCCGTTGAAGCTGGCGACGTTGTCAGCGATGAAATTGCCGTCTGAAAAGATGAGACCGATGCCCCACTGCTCACATCCTGTAACCAAGTTATCGGATATGACTGAGCCTTCTGACCCTTCCAGATGGATCCCATAAAGGCCGCCCTTCACCGTGAATCCAGAGACGTTGACGTTGTCAGACTGGATGAATATCCCTATCTCATGCTGATATGGAGAGATCACAGCGTCTTCACCTATGAGGTTGAGGCTCTTGTCTACGAGGATCTTCCCGTAAGTCCCCGGTGCCACAATAATCGTGTCTCCGGGCTGAGCCGCGTTTATTGCGGCCTGGAGGTTGGAGTTGACGTTATACACAGCCCCGGATGCTGATGCTGCCAGAAAAAGCAAGATCATCAGAGTTGCCCCAACAAAGGGGCGCAGATATGCCGAATTCCTCAAGCTAACCCACCAAAAGGGATAGAGCAGTCCCGGGCTAATAAATGTAACGCGAGTTTAGGTGGCTCAAATAGAGAAACTTTTGAGAATATGCTATTTGTGGATCTCTTATAGGGCTCATGTAGGCCAAAGATGAACGCAAGTCTTTTTATCCGTCCCGATCCAAGAGATGCTTGAGGAATTCAGTTATGAAATATTTGTTTGGATTGGCATACGTATTGGCTTGCGTTGCGCTGATCGGGTCTGCATCTGCGGGCAATTTCTGCCCCACTCTTCTCGACGACACACACGTGAGCGCAGAAGAGGAGGACGAAAACTTTGGATCTGAAGATGAACTCATGGTTGCCTCTGAAGACGACGAGCCTTCAATGGTAGCATACCTATACTTTATGAAGATAGGAAGCAAATCTGCCGACGAGATAGACTCCGCCACCTTGAGCCTCTACGTCACCGAGGTTGAAACCCCTGGAATAATCGGCATCCACTTCTCTGAGGAAGGGTTTAACCAGGATACACAGGTCTGGTCTGACGAACTGGAATATGATGACGAGGCAGACGCTACGGTGGACATCGACGAAGAGGGTTGGTACGATTTCGATGCAACCGAAATTGTGAAGAAGGCCATCGTGGAATGCCCATCTTGCCCCTTCAGCATCGTCATAGTGTCTGAGGGCGATGCCTCTGTTGCTTTCTCCTCAAAAGAGGGCTCTGACAACGATAAGGCCGTCTTGAAGTTCACCACCTTCGAGTGATGGGACAAACATTGGTTCATCTGTACCAGGACATTCTATACCGAAGCCTACAGGATGCGGATAGTCTCACCCCGCATCTTAAACCAAGTTTTTATACTATCGGATAGGGTCGGTCTTTGATGAGTTTCCATCTGCCCGGCCCCAGAAGATATTTCGTGCTCTTTTTGGTCGCCGCCATGTTGCTTTCGCCCCTGGTTTTGGGTGAAGAAGCTATACTGATATCTTCGCCAGGGTGCACTAAATGTGCCGCGGCCGAAAGGGTGCTGGAAAAGGTCTTGGCAGATTACCCTCGCGCCGAGATTACAACCTACTTGATATACTCAGATGAAGGGCGCAATGTCATCCGAGAGCACAACGTCAAGGGCGGAGTTCCGGCAATCGTGATCGGGGACGAGGTCATCGCCTACAAAGAATACCACGGTGATGAAGTCTTGCTGGAAAAGATGATCAAAGATGCCTTGGCCCTAAAGGCAGACTCTCCAAAAGCCCCCCCCAGCGGAGAAGAGCAAGTAAGAGGGAGCAAAGATAGCGTCAAAGACGTTGGGGCTGATTACGTTGAAGATGGACACGGTGATTCTGAATACGCTGACGCTGAATATGGTAGCACCGATTACAGTGAAGCTGAACGCAGTGAAACTGAATACGGGGCACGCGAAGATCAAGGCGAAAGAGAAAACCAAGACTTAAACGCATCGAATCTCTCGCCTGCAACCGTATTCGTTGCGGGATTTCTGGCAGGGTTTAACCCATGTCTTCTTGCTGTTCTGGCATTTCTCACCACCGCCGTCATATCCAGCACCGGAAAAAGGCGCGACCTGTTCCTCATGATCGTCTCCTTTTCCTTTGGCATATTCGCCATGTATTACCTCTTTGGAGCCGGGCTCTTGCGCACCTTACAAGGGGATATAATGACAACTGGCTTTAGGCTCGGCCTTACGGTTATCCTCCTTGGATTGGGATTGATCCACATAGAAGACGCAAGACGGCTCAACAAAGGCGCAAGATCCCTTTTCAAGTCCACATGGAGTCAAAAGTACATTGAAAGTGCGATATCTCAAGGGAAGCTCAGCACCTATTTCCTCTTAGGCGCGCTCTTCTCGCTTGTCAAGGCACCTTGCGTTGGGGCGGTTTACATCGTAATCTTGGGGCTCATTGCCGAGAGGGGGTACGCGTCTGGGGCTCACTATCTTCTTCTCTACAACCTAGGAGTCATAATTCCGGTGATCCTACTTGGTGGGATCATAGCTTTGGGCATGAGCCCTGACCAGGTAGACCGTTTCAGAAAAGAACACCGAGCAGGGATCAGGTTGGCAACGGGTCTCACGTTGATCGCCCTTGCACCCTTAATATACTGGCAGGTCCTCTGATACGCCAGTGCAAAAGGATTAATACCGGGCAGGATTCTTTCGCTGATTTGAGGTGAACGCTTGTTTTTAGTAGGAGAGGCCCTGATAGGGGAAGAGCCCGAGCTTGCTCACGTCGATCTGATAATAGGAGATAAAGACGGTCCTGTGGGATCTGCTTTTGCCGCCGGTTTAACGCAGCTTTCTGCAGGACACACGCCGTTGATTTCCGTGATTAGGCCAAACCTTCCCACAAAACCCGCCACCTTGATAGTTCCCAAGGTGACCGTGAAGAACATGGAACAGGCAGGTCAAATATTTGGTCCTGCTCAGACCGCTGTTGCAAAAGCAGTGGCCGATTCGGTTGCCGAAGGTGTAATCCCAAGAGAAGAATCCGAAAACCTGGTGTTAATTGCCAGCGTTTTCATACACCCAGAGGCCCGTGACTACGAAGCCATCTACAGATACAACTACGGTGCCACCAAGCTTGCGATCAAGAGGGCGATGGAAGGGTTCCCAGACATAGACACGGTTCTTTACGAGAAGGACAGAGCCACCCACCCGATCATGGGTTTCAGAGTGACCAGACTTTGGGACCCGCCATACTTGCAGGTAGCTTTGGACCTGGTAGACATGGGCGTGGTCAGGAGAGTTTTGTCACAGCTTCCAGATAGCGATCACCTTCTGGTCGAGGTGGGAACGCCTCTTGTCAAGAAGTTCGGAGCTCAGGTGGTTAAAGAGATCAGAAAGGTCAGGCCCAGCTCTTTTGTGGTTCTCGATCTAAAGACCCTAGATACCGGTAACCTCGAAGTGAGGCTTGCATCCGACGCCACCGCAGATGCCGTAGTAATATCTGGCCTTGCCCCAAAAAACACCATGAATATTGGGATTAAGGAAGCGAGGAAGACCGGGATATACTCGATTATCGACATGCTCAACGTCCCAGACCCCTTGGAAGTGCTAAAAGGACTTTCCGAGCTGCCAGACGTTGTCGAGATGCACCGGGCAATCGATCTGGAGGCCGAGAAGCACAACTGGGAGATCATCCAGGAAATCAAGAAGATGACCGAATCTTCGCCTAGGAAACTTCTGGTTGCAGTGGCTGGCGGAATCCGGGTGGATACTGTACCTGAAGCCCTCGCATCCGGCGCAGACATAGTGGTGACCGGAAGGGCAATTACCGCGTCCAAAGACGTGAAGGATGCTGCCGAGCAGTTCCTCGCCCAGCTCAAACAGACTGAGATAGACCAGTACAGGGTCATGACTGACTTTTGAGATGCGACTTCCCATTCAGCTGGCCCTCCTCGTCCCCCTCATCTTATCGGCCCAGGGTATGACAGAGGTTTGGGTGGACGGGCCAGATCGGGCTCAATCGGCAGTCATATTTGTAATCGAAGGGATGGGTGCAAACTGCGTCTATCCCGAATATGGAGCAGAAGTTCCAGAAGACTCCAGCCTGAACCAAGTAAACCAGGCTCGCCTCTTCAACTTAACAGGCAGAGGCGCGAGAGTTCTGGACTTGAAAGTTCCAGTGCCAAGATCCAACATTAGTCAGAGCGTTCTTTTCACGGGCCGAGCTTGGGCAGATCCTTCACTTCTCAGCGTCCCAGGTTCTAACTTGTTTGACGCTGCAAGGGCAGAAGGGTTCCTGTGCACAGCGATAATCGAAGGTGAAGAAACGATCCCGCTCATCCTCGAACAGGATGCAGTTCTCTTCTTCGAAGATGGGCCCGTGGTAGGGGCAAAAGAGAGCGCACCCACGGACTTGATCTTGGCTCTTCAGAAATGGCGCGACCTATGGCCAAAAGTGGCGCTAAACGTTCCAGAAAGGTATTGGCTCGAAAGTTTCTGGACGCTCGACGCGACTGCGGACCTGGTCGAAGTTCTGAGTGATTCTGATTCAAATTCGGGATCGAGACCGAGACCGTTTATTCTCACAATCGTCCTTGACTCTATAGGTTCTGCAGGCGAGAGGCTTGGGCCCGATGGCTATATCAGGTCGATTGAGGTTCTCGATGCGCCTTTGGGCCGATTGGTTCAGGTTTGCGAAGATGAGGGCGTATTGCTCCTCGTCACATCGGATCGCGGAATGGCCTTCAAATCTTCAGAATCAAACGGCGATCACGACGCGTCTCGATCTTCAGATATTGAGTGTCTCAGAGTTCCGGCGGTCTTCTTCGGTCCAGGGGTGGACGAGATCATCGTTGCAGGATCTTGGTCTCAGGTGGACCTTGCACCTACAATCCAGGACCTTTTGGGCCTGGAAGTGGCCGACACAGAGGGTGCGGTCATACCGGTGGCAGACCGTTATGACTTGAGGATCGAAGGCGCAACTCCGTCAAAAACCGTGGTAGTTGGAAGGGGCAACAGGACAGTTGCCAAGGCAAGCGGCGACACAAGCTACCTTTTCAAGGGCTTAAAAAGAGGCGTCTATTCTGTCGAATCCGGCTACCATACCAGTTCGATCTGTCTGAATGGTGATGGATCCTTGGACCTCGGCCGGGATATCTTGTTGCCAAAGATCAGTTGGCCAAAGGTTCCCCATGTGCAGAGCAGAACCCTTGCAGGCGCGTTTCTCATAGCTGTGATCAATTTGGTCGGATCAATCGCTATAATCCGAATCGCAAGGGCAAGATGAGGGTTTCAGTTCTGCAGAAACACACCGAAAGTCAGATGATGAGCATCGCCCAGGGAAAATACTTACTCAAAATATATGAGAATTTTTGAAGGATTTTGACTTGTCGGCAGTCGCCATCAAATCCCCTCCCAATATTTTACTCAAACGCTTTCTTCGTGGCCACTTATTTCTTCACCAGCAGAATGTTGTCTTCTATCGCCTGGTGCGCTTTTTCATCATTCCACCAATCCAGCTTATTTGCGCCGAGGTATGTGCAAGCCTCGTTGATGTCTCCGAACTCTTTTTCGTATTTCGTATATTCGGGGTTTAAAGGCACCATGGAGTTGATGCCCATCTCTTTGTAGCTTGGCTCCACCTCGATGACCCCTCCTTTCGGCGTCCTCACCAGGAGCCATAGGTGACTCTTGCCTTCGTCGCGGAAGTCGTCCGTGTAGGCGAATGTGACACTTTCAAAGCCATGACTCTTGAAATACCATTCGTAGAACGCGGCCCTCTCAAACATGTCCAGGCCTGTTGCGTAGCTCCTAATGGAGCTGCCATACCTGATTACGTCGTCAGGGTTGTAAATGTCCGCCTTCTTTCCGCCCAGGTAATAAGGGTCGGGGATCTTCGAAGAGGAATACAGAAATCCGTCTGTCCCTGGAATTTGGTTGCCATTATGCAGGACCATATATGCTCCTACGATCGCTGCCAATATCATCAAAGCCAAGATTATTTTTAGCCTCATTTGATCTGCACCCGGATCTTGAGTTGTTCGTATCGTGAGAAAAATGTTTCGTTATAATATCGCACCATACTGTAATCAATTATAGCCGAGACCCGATTAGTGTTATCTAATTGGTTTTCGACTATAGCCTATTCGTATCGTTAAGCACAATACTTGCCAGATCGACTGAACTACATGACCCCCACCGACAAAGATATTTGGGTTGTTTAGGAGGAAATCAAGTAATGGGCGTAAAAACCTTCGACGTAAAAGAAAGACGCA
>CAZXBV010000056.1:0-7853 GCA_964639155.1 uncultured Methanotrichaceae archaeon | reverse complement strand
TTGCAACCTTTTCTTCGATACACTCGCAGCCGTCAGGGCAGATTTCGGTAGTTGGCTCTGCTGGCCTGAAACAGTACTTTGGAACTCGACCTTCGCCAAATCCGCATATCTCGTCCGAACACCACTCGTATTTCCCGAACTTTTCTGCTGCGATCTCTTCTTCGATACATTCACAGCCTTCTGGACACGAGACCGTTTCCGGTTCTGGTGGCTTCATCGGCACCAGCGGCGTTATAGGCCTCATCGGTAATGCCAGATTCAGCCCCTTTAGCCAGAACTTATTGCCAGTGAGAACCGATCGCCCTATGGGATGGGCGTACTGGATCCGGTCGCTACCAATTAATTTACCGCCCACGGTAGTAGCACCTACCGAAACATAGCCTTCGGGATTCGCAGCCTTTATGTTGTAAAATTCGCACCCAGCGGCAGACGACAGCTCGTACCAACCCTTAGCATCGGTGGTAGCAAAACCGACACGTCTTCCGAGATTGTTGGAATCGCTAGAGCAATAGAGCTCTACCATAACATTGGCTAAGGGTTTACTCTCGTCTCCTAGCGGTCCTTCGTAAACACGACCAGAAAATTTCGCGGTCGCTATCGAAGGAACTTCGCGAATGTTATCGATTTCATCAACACGAACCGTGGGGATCTCTCGAAGAGACGAAGCGCCCGAGTTCAATTCAACAAGTAATATTATAACAAAGATGAGACTGGCAAAACGTATCATTTTGGCACTCATAGTTAAGTTCTCCTGATCACGTAATCACTGATATGATATGATCTGATATTATAATATCCAAAATATCGATGAAATCATTTCTGGGGTAATAAAAAATAGAGCCGCATTGAGCGGCTCATCTTCAAATTTTCGCGGCCTCAAGACAGAAGAAATCGTAGTCAGGGGATCTGTGAGCATAGCCAGGCTCACTCCAACCACGACCATTGTTGACTATCGTCCTGTCCCAAACCTCCAGCAAGATCTCATATCCACAGGGCGGCAGACCCGTAGTATCCCACGTGAAGGTCAAATCCGCATCACCATGGTCGCTCACATTACCGTACTTTCTGACCGGTAGGACTGATCCTGGACATGGTGGATTCAAACCACACCTGTAGCTCAACCGGTAACTGTAGAAATGCTCATCAGTAGCGGCGATATTGCCAGTAACCGTGTCGCCTATGGTTATATCACCACATTCAGGCGTGGTTGAGATATTCAAAACTGCAGTCGGACGCTTGTTATCTATCATGACCACAACTGGCAAGCTTACATGCTGAGTGCCACCTACATCTTCAACGGTCAATCTGAGACTGTACTTGCCATTCTTGCTTGCCGTGTTCCATGGGTAATACGGTCCGCCCATCACAGAGTCGCAGAGGATATCCAACCAACCATCTGAGGCTGGAGCTCTGTTCACTCGCACCCAAAGACTCGGCCATACGAACATCCATTCTTTGAAGTCGTCAGTTAGGGGGTTGAAACTATCTGGTGCAGGTGGTGTGGTGAAGCTTGGCCATTCTGCGTATTCCACTTTGAATCTCTCACACTCTTCACAAGAGGGCTTTAGACCGAGGATTTCCACCACACCTCCAAATGGACTATCGAAAGCTTCAAACTGTGGGGTGGTTGCGCTCCAGCCGTTGGCCAATCCCTCAGAATTGATATTTCCTACGGGCATCCCACCAACCTTGATGATAGCTGCCGCACAGGGTGGCTTTTCTCCTCCGTCAACGGCCAAAGATAATGCATCCAGACCCAAATCTTTAGTCTTCGGCTCAAAGCAGTGAATAAGGTCTTCGTTGGTGCAGACAACACCGTCTCCGAAAAGGAGAACATCACCGTCACTGAATGCAAGTCTTCCTTCGTAGAGGATCTCTGTAGAGAATCGAATCAGTTGTCTGCTGCCACGTCTGTTGGCAGTCACCGCATCCAGCCCAAAGTCCACACCACGATTGGGTATGCCTGCAGGTACTGTAGATGGGAGCAGTAAAGCGTTGCGCGCTACGATGTAGCCTTGTGCAGAAAGCAGATCGCCATCGAGTAATAGACCCATTTCAATTTCCGAAGCGGTGCCCTCGATAGAGAACCAGATGTCTATCCCATACTCCTCCAGCATTTGGGGTAACATTCCGGGGTTTCCTTCCCACTTGTCTCGATCTACCGAGGAGGCATAATCCAAGAATTCAATTATGCGGTTTAAGTCCCCAACGAAATGGATGGCGTCGAGACCTAAGTCGCTCCTCTTATCGATGGCAAAATTAGCCAACAAAGCCCTGTTCGGGATGACTGCTCCGTTAGTAACCAATAAGTCACCTGCAGTAAATCGACCTCTTGGGTCGTCCAACTCGGTAGAGAATGCGATTAAACGCTTCTCCAGACCGACGACGTCAGCGGCGTCCAATCCAAGGTCTTGTTCGGATTTAAATACGGCCAAAAGCTCTCGGTTACGTGCGAATACGACGCAATCAGGACCCAAAAGATCCCCGTCTGAAATTATGGGGTTACCATCTGGTGGTTCAGGACCTTGAGTGACGAAATCTTCTTCGGTGGAGAAGAAAACATCTCTGCAGACCGCTGTTACGACCCCAGGCACCTCCATTGTATCAGGCATTTCTGCTAATCCATGAACTTCTGTTAACGTATAAACGTCAGATACACCCCATGCATCTGCTACGCTCACGATATTCTCCTGTGACACAACCGGCAAAACCATTAAAAATAATATCAACACCAATGATAATACTATTCCTCGCATTTTATACCTCCAATCCCCATTCAACTCGATATCACCCGTTCTAGACTGATATAGATGAACCTCATACATTATACATTTATTGGTACTCCACATCACAAAAAAATTCATATATTACGGGGTGGATATGGGATATATATCTGGTTTTTCACAGATGGAATTCTATCCAAGATCGAGAACATTTGCTTCCTTGAGTTTGGATCTGGGCGAAAAAAGAGGATTGTGCTGAACGCTCTCTAATTTTACCAAGTTTGCACATATCCCAAGCCGTGACATGACAGGTATTCTGAGATCCTAACTTTTGGAGGAAAAGTCCCCCCATCTGTTATTTTGCATTCTTGAAGTAACTTCAAGAATGCAAAGGCACTACCCTGCTAATCGCAAGGTTGATTAATCTTCACCGGGTCTCCCCTTTGGTGCATATTTCATGAGTTCTGAGGCCTCAGCAAAGCTCTTCGATCGCGCAAAGACGCTGATGCCAGGAGGCGTCAGCAGCCCGGTCCGGGCCATAAAGCCATATCCGTTCTACGTATCGAGGGCCGAAGGTCCATACCTTTGGGACGTGGACAAAAACCGGCTCATCGATTACTGTCTTGCCTACGGCCCGATGATCCTCGGGCACAAACACCCCTCGATCATCGAACGGGTCCAAGAACAGCTTCAGAAAGGCTGGCTCTACGGAACGCCTTGTGAGCTTGAGGTCGACTTGGCCCAGAGGGTCATAAATCACTATCCTAGCATAGATATGCTCAGGTTCGTGAACACAGGGACTGAAGCCACAATGGCCGCCCTCAGGATCGCAAGAGGATATACCGGCAAAGACAAGATTGTGAAAGTAGAAGGTGGGTTTCACGGCGCTCACGATTCCGTTCTCATAAAGGCAGGTTCCGGAGCCACAACTTTGGGGATCCCCGACTCGTCAGGAGTCCCAAAAGATACTGCCAAAAACACGCTTCAGGTACCTTACAACGACCTTGCTGCGCTGGAAAGTGCCTTTGAGACCTTCCCCGACGAGGTTGCAGCGGTCATAATGGAGCCGGTCCTCGGAAACATCGGGCCCATCCTTCCAAAAGACGGATACCTAAAAGGAGTGAGGGATCTCACAGAAGAGCATGGAGTCATCTTAATCTTTGACGAGGTGATAACGGGTTTCAGACTGAACCTTGGCGGAGCCCAAACCCATTACGGTGTAGTTCCAGACATGACCACCCTTGGAAAGATCATAGGCGGCGGCTTTCCGATCGGCGTTGTGGGCGGCAAAAGAGAGCTTATGGAGATGGTTGCGCCAAGCGGTGGGATATACCAGGCCGGAACCTTCAACGGAAGCCCAACTTCTCTTGCTGCAGGAATGGCGACGCTTGACATCTTGGAAAGTGGGGCTTTAGATCGGCTCAACCGGGCAGGAGACGATATGCGAAAAGCCCTTTCCCAGATCGTAGAGGACCTCGGGCTAAATTATTCGGTGGTGGGCATCGCTTCCATGTTCAAGATATTCTTTGGCGATGCGCCCAAAGAATATACAGAGGCTCTCAAATGTGACAAAGAAGGATACTTCGCATTCTTTGCGAGGATGCTCAAGTCAGGCGTCTTCCTCCCGCCGAGCCAGTTTGAGACCAACTTCATATCGTTGGCTCATACAGAAGAAATAATCGACCAAACTCTGGAGGCTTACAAGTCAAACCTGAAAGGCTGATCGCAGGAAGTCGCGGAAGCCCACTGGCGCTGCGACAGACCGAGACCGCCCTCAAACTCTTGAAGGATGTGGGGGCCAAGACAGAGCTTCGGATAGTCAATACCAAGGGCGATCAGTTCTTGGATCGGCCCCTCCACCAGCTCTCGGGACGGGGACTGTTTGTAAGAGAGATCGACGAGCGGATGCTTTCAGGAGAAATAGACGTCGCAGTCCACAGCATGAAAGATCTTCCTTCTGAAAGGCCCAAAGGGCTTGTGATTGCAGCGATCCTTCCTCGTGACTCGCCTTACGACGTCCTAGTCTCTGAAAGTGGGATCAAGCTCGAAGATCTGGATGATGGCGCAATAGTTGGCACTTGCAGCATGCGTCGCACGGCTCAGCTCAAAAGGGCGCGGCCCGATTTAGTGGTGAAAAGTCTGCGTGGAAACCTGGGGACCAGGCTAAGAAAGCTAGAAGAGGGCGATTACGACGCCATAATCCTTGCTGAAGCTGGGATTCAGAGGATGGGCTACGATGTGGCTTGCAGCGTGCTCGATCCCGAACAATTCGTTCCTTCAGCAAACCAAGGTGCCATCGCAGTAGTTTCCGTGAAAGGTGATGCGGAGGCGATCGTTCGCAAGATCGATCACAATCCCACAAGGATCGAGGCCGAGTGCGAGCGTGTGATACTCGAAACCATCGGCGGCAGTTGTGTCGTCCCGATGGCGGCCCATGCCCATCTCGCGGGCGAAGAACTGAGAATTGTGGCAGAAGTCCTCTCTTTGGACGGAACGCGGTTCTTGAGAGTGGATGAAAAAATTTCGGCAGAAAGTCACTTGACCGACGCAATGAAGGTGGGGCAAAAGTTGGCAGATATGGGCGGCCGCGACCTAGCTCAAGAGGCGGTGAGACAGTTTGGCTAACGTTGGTAAGGTCTACCTGGTGGGCTCAGGTCCTGGCGATCCCGAGCTCATGACGTTGAGGGGAAAGAGGGTTTTGGAAGATGCAGAGGTCGTCCTCTTCGATAGATTGATCGGTTCTGAAATTTTGGATTGGGCCCCCAAAAGCGCCGAGATGATCGATGTGGGAAAACTTCCTGGAAGGCACAAACTCACCCAGGAAGAGATCAACAATACACTGGCAGAAAAGGCCCTAGAAGGAAAAAGGGTGGTTAGGCTCAAAGGCGGCGACCCTTATGTCTTTGGGAGAGGTGGCGAGGAAGGTCTCCATCTTGTCAAGAGAGGCGTTCCTTTCGAGGTTGTTCCCGGAGTTACTTCGGCGATATCGGTTCCGGCTCATGCTGGAATTCCGATCACCCATAGGGGCATCTCCACTTCGGCCACCATAGTGACGGGGCACGAAGAGCCTGGAAAGGCCAAAAACCTGGATTGGTCGGCTCTGGCAAAACTGGGCGGAACTCTGGTGGTCTTGATGGGGGTATCGAGGCTCGAACAGAATGTGGCCGCGCTCCTTGAAAACGGAAAAGATCCGAAAACTCCTGCCGCCCTGATCGAGAAAGGATGGAGTTCTGAAGAGCGGCTGGTTACATCCACCTTGGAAAATATAGTCGAAGTGGCAAAGACGGCCAATGTGGAGTCACCTGCGATATTGGTAGCGGGCGAAGTTGTGAACCTGGCCGAAGATCTGGGACAAAAGACCGTGGCCATATTGAGGCCGGACAATCGGTCCGAGGAATCTGAAAGGTTGGCCATCGAACTTGGATTCAAGCCTTTGATCGCGCCCACAATCACTTTTGAGAAGATTCCTCTTCCTGAGGATCTGTCGTCCCGGATCGAAGATGCCGAATGTGTCGTCTTCACCAGCGCCACAGGGGTCGAGATCGCTTTAGAAGACGAGAAGGTAAAACCGGCCTTAAAAAACGCCACCCTTGCAACCATCGGGCCGAGAACAAAAGAAGCCCTGAATGATCTTGGACTCGATGTATCGGTGGTGCCCGAAAAGTTCAGCTCGGCTGGCCTCATCAAAGCCTTAAGTTCGAGGTTCAAAAAGGTCTTGCTTCTCAGAAGCGCTCAAGGCAGCCCTGAACTTGTAGAAGGGCTCAAGAACGCGAACGTCGAGGTGAATGAGGTTCAACTCTACGATGTAACGCCTTCTTTTGATCCGCGGCTGGACTGGCTGATCAGGAAAGGGGCACCTTATGCTTTCGCTTTCACCAGCGGATCTACGGCGAGATACCTGATCGACCGGGCGTCTTACCTCGGGCTTGAGACCGAGCTTCGGGAGAAACTGGCGCGTGCGAAGATTGCAGCCATAGGCCCGCCGACAAGGGCTGAGTTAGAACGGTTAGGCGTTCGAGTGGACGTGATGCCAGAAAGGCACACTTTCCAGGCGATGCTAGAAGTGCTTAGGAGTTACTAGATGATCATCTTTTCAAAGGCGTTGGCAGACCAGGCTACTGTGTGGGATGCCTTAAGGGCTGCAGAAGAAGCTGGTGAACCGGTTCCCGACGACATGATCCGGTTTTCTGGCGAGACGAAACCTGTGGTGATGTGGAACATCACCCGTCGGTGCAACCTGGCTTGTGAACATTGTTACATGGACGCCACCGATTCGAGCGCCGAACAGCTCAGGCTCGAAGAAGGGATCAGGCTGATCGATGAGCTCGCCGAGCTCAAAGTTCCCATACTCATACTGACGGGTGGAGAGCCCCTCATTAGCAGAAACTTTTACGCTTATGCTTTTCACGCCAAGGCAGTGGGACTTCGAACCGTCGTTTCCACCAACGGGACGCTTATAACCCCTGAGGCGGCAAGGCTGCTAAAAGAAGCCGAGGTCAGATACGTGGGTGTGAGCCTCGACTCTTGCCGGCCTGAACTTCACGACCAGTTCCGAGGCGTCAAAGGCGCCTTCGATCGAGCGCTCACCGGCCTTAAGAACGCAAAAGAAGCAGGGCTCAAGACGGGCCTGCGGGTAACTTTGACCAGAGATAATTGGCAAGAAGTGCCGGCACTTCTTGACATGGCATTGGAGATGGGAATTCCCAGGTTCTGTCTGTACCACCTGGTCCCAACCGGCAGGGGCGCGGCGATAGTCGACAAAGACGTAACGCCCGAGCAGAGGCGCAGCGTGATCAAGTTTCTGGCAGAGGCCGCAATGGAGCTAAAGGGCGAAGAGATCGAGATCCTCTCGACAGATTCGCCAATGGACGGCGCCTATCTTCTTGAGATGTTAAGGGATGATCCAGAGAAACGGGAACGTGTATGGCAACTTCTCAAAAACTCTGGCGGATGTTCTGCTGGGCTCAAAGTGTCCAACATAGACCATCGTGGAGACGTTCATCCTTGCCATTTCATGCCAGACATGGTGGTCGGGAACGTAAGAGAGCGAAGTTTCCGCGACATATGGATCGACAATCCTTCGCCCGAACTTCTCGCCCTTCGGGATATGAGGGCGAACCTGAAAGGGGC
>CAZXBV010000055.1:0-8096 GCA_964639155.1 uncultured Methanotrichaceae archaeon | reverse complement strand
TACTATGCCGCCCTCAAGACAACCCTTAAAAAGTCTGGGCGCGTCTCATCCGGCTCGTGATGGTGATGAAAGACGACGTTTATGATCATCCTTGTGGCAAACCAGAAATTCTGGCTACCACGCTCCCCATGGAGAACCGAAACGTGCACAAGCTGGCCATGGACATGTCGCGCTTGGGGTTTCAGGCAGGCGAATTTGGCCGTTCAGTCCAGGCGTGGCAGAACATGCTAGAAGAAGATGAGATTACCATATTTCTGGGCTTGGCAGGTGCGATGATACCTGCAGGCCTAAGGGAGATGATGGCCCACATAGTCCGCCAGAGGATGGTAGACTGCATCGTCAGCACCGGTGCCAACTTATTCCACGATCTGTGCGAAGGCTTGGGCGTCGTCCACTACAAAGGCGACCCAGTTGTAGACGACTCTTATCTTAGGGAAAAGGGGATCGACAGAATCTTCGATGTCTACGTCTCTGAAGCCGGACTTCAGAAGGGTGACAGATACGTGGCAGATTTTGTGAAGATGCTAGATCCTGACAAGATCTATTCGTCGCGCGAGATCATGGCGCTTTTGGGCGAGAAGATGCCTCCAAATACCCTCCTTGGAAGCGCCTACAGAGCAGGAGTTCCCATATTCGTTCCGGCCCTTTGCGATAGCTCCATCGGGATCGGGATGGTCTTGGCCAGAAGAGAAGGGCACCCTTTGATCGTAGACCAGATCAAAGACGTGGACGAAATATCCCAGATTACTGAGAAATCGAGCCAGACCGGTGTCATATTTGTGGGTGGCGGCGTTCCCAAAAACTTCATCCAGCAGACAAAAGTGGTCGCAGATCTCTGCGGAAAATACAGAGGCGGGCACAACTACGCGATACAGTACACAGTAGATTCGCCTCACTTTGGGGGGCTTTCTGGCTGCACCTTCAGCGAAGGGGTATCCTGGGGCAAGATCGACAAGGGCGCCAGAATGGCCCAGGTCTTCGTCGATGCCACCATTGCACTTCCAATCGCGATACATGCCCTAGACGAATGTGGAATTGCAAGAAAGAGCAAGCCCACTTACAAATGGGGCGAAGACGAGCTGACCCTTGTATATGAAAAATAATATATAATTTGTGGAAAAAGTGCTGTTGAAGTGAGATCGAGTACGATTGAAGACCGATCTCAAACTAGAGGATTTTGGGACGACGCAAAAATGAGACTTGGGGTTACTGGCCTGTTAAGCTGGCCAGCTCGATGCTTGCGGCCCGATCCCCATTGCCCTCTACCAACACTACGACGTTTTCATTCGTCCAGAGGTAAAGATATCTGAGCTGTTTTTCGACCTCTTCTCTGATCTCGGTAACCTGGTGGCCGTTTACTATAGCAGTGCTGAAGCGGTCCACACCCTTGAAGGGCGGGTTCTCGAAATCAGGCTGGGTCAGGTAGTTTTCTTCTGCTGCCTTTGCCTTTTCGGCGTCTTCACATTCCATCACAGTGACCCTGGCGTCGTAGTCTTTCCCCATTTCGCCCCATATGTACACGCCCAAGGTGGCATCCACATCGCCGATCTCCTTTTCGCCCTTAAAGTCGGCGATCTCATCTTCCATGTCGACTCCAGGCGTGGAATCGTTGATCACGGCAAGAAGACTGAAACCCTCGGGCAGGTTCTCTGTGGGCACAGGGACCGCATTTTCGTCCCCACCGTTCTGGTCAGAACTTACACAACCGGGCGCAAGAAGGACCAGCATGGCAACGAAAGCTGCGCAAACCGTGTACTTCGAGTTCATGGAAGGGGAAAACGGCTGCAGCCAGATAAAGCCTTTGCTGAAAGGGAAAAACAAGAAGGGGGGGATGAGAAATAATGACGGTAAAAGTCCTGCAAAAACGTGGGGCTCTATTGTCCGTTATTCAAGAGCTGATGAAGCTTGTCGCTTTGCCAGTTTTGCTTCATCCTTTGTACACCCCACCCACCACTTCTCTTATCCGCTCTGCAGTCTTTGGCCCGACCAAATCCACGTCTTTTAGCTCGTCTTCTGAAGCGCGAAATACCCGTTCCACAGACCCGAAATGAAGCAGCAGGTTTTGAGCCACGGTTTTTCCGACGCCGGATATCGAAGAGACCAGGTACTCTTGCTGTTCTGAAAGGGTCCGATGGGTCTTTTTTCCATGAATCAGGGGCGCGCCACCCCGCTCTTCTTGCTCCCGACGAGCGATCAGGGCGATCATCGAGACTGTTTCATCTTCGTCTTGGGTTGGGATTACAGATACGCCAAAGTCCACGGCTATCGAGATCAAGGCCCCTCGGATGGCGTTGGGATGGATCTGTCTTGCGTACAGGTCTCTTCCCTCCAGGATCAGAATGGCTCGCTCATAGGTCCGGGAAAGGTCCTTTATCTGAGCGAACAGATTTCGCTTTCCATCCACGAGAGAATCGACAAAATCGTTTGCAGTCTTGCGCTCGATGGCGACCCGATCACTTATGACATAGTCGGCAACTTCCAGATTCTTGAGGATCACACCAATCCCCATGGATTCGAGCCGCTTTGCCATTCCCCGCTCCCTTGAATCTACCGAAACCAAGGCGCTAACTTCGCATTCTTCGGGCCTATCAGAACTTGTCAAGAACGACGGATTGAGATCAGGACCGAAACCTGATGGAGGAGATGGAGAAAGGGAAGATGAGTGATTGGGTGAAGATAAGGACGAGTTTGGGGATGACGGACCAGGAGTGGGGGCCAATTCACCAAGCTGAAGCTGTTTTGGCGCGCCAAGAGCGCCATTTCCGCCCAACGTCCCGATCAGACCTTTCGCGCGGCCTTCTGCCCCAAAACTTGCCGACGCGAATCCGGGCTTTTTCTCCCAGCTCATCTCCCGGATCTGCTGCTGCATATTCCTCTCTTTTCGGTCGCTGATCCAGCGATAAGCCTCGTCTCTTGTCCCCCTCGCCACCAGAACGACTACCCGACCTTCCCGGGCCCGACCGGTCCTGCCTTTGCGCTGGATAGACCTAATTTCACTTGGCACAGGCTCGTAAAATATAACAAGATCAGTCGAGGGAATGTCGATACCTTCTTCCCCAACTGAAGTTGCGATTAAGACGTTGTACACACCTTCCCGAAACTTATCGAGAACCTCAGCCTGCTTCTTCTGGCTGAGCCCTTCATCAGAAATGCGATTGCTCTGACCCACGAACCTTACTGGCCGGATCGCTTCGCTTTCGTATCCTTCCAGGAACTCAAGAACCGAGCTTGCAGTATCTCGGTAGTTCGTAAAGACCATGATCCTTGAGTCGTCTTTCTGCCTGAACTGCTCTTCTGCCAAAGCTTTCACTGCCAGAAGCTTTGGATGGTCCACGTCCAGCCGCTCCAAGGCGTATATCGCCTCTTTGACCTTTGGATCTTCCACGATCCTCTTGGCGGCTTTGCTCCCACCTCGGGATCTCGCCTCTGACTCGATCCGCTCCATATATCGAGCCAACGAGTCGGTGCCCTGGGTTTCGGCAAGTTCCACTGCGTGTTTGAGCTTGAGAACCTCGGCCATCACAGAGACCGCCTGGTAAAGAGCAGGTGAAGGAGTCCTTGCAACGTCTCTCCTCAGGCTCTTTTGATAATCTAAGAGATCCCTTTTTGAGGCACGACGTAGCCATTTGGCGGATCGACCGCTCTTGTTCTCCTCAAACCGTCCGAGCACCTCCGCCCTCTCGTCAAGAACCTCTTCGAGGAGGTTTTTGATATTCAGAATGTCTTTAGGGACGTTCACCTTGACGATCTCGATCTCCTTTTTGTGAATGAAAGGGGCAACATCGGGATCGTCTTCGGTCCTGGTCTCTACTCTGTCAAGTCCGAGGTTCGAGCAGACCTCTTCGATCTTCTCGATGTTGCTTCCTGGGCTTGCCGTGATCCCCAAAATCAACGGATTGTTCGCTTCTTTTTGATATCGCTCTGCTATGTAGACGTAGGCGTAGTTCCCAACGCCACGATGAGCCTCATCGAAGATAACGCAGGAGACGTCTTTGAGGCTGATCCTTCTTGAGAGAAGATCGTTTTCGATCACCTGAGGCGTGGATATCACTATTCTAGCGTCTCGCCACATCTCTTCTCTTTTCTCTGGAAGCGTCTCGCCCGTGAACCTGACCACGAGAGACGGATCTTTCAAGACACGTTTCAAAAAAGCTGCGTGCTGTTCGACGAGGGGCCTAGTTGGGGCCATGAAAAGCATTTTTCCCTCGTCGAGACGGGCGAGCATGACGAGGAGCGCAACGATGGTCTTACCAAGTCCCGTCGGCAAGACCACGAGGCAAGAGTCTTGGAGCGCGCTTGCTGCAAGCTCCAGCTGAAAAAGTCGCCTTTCGACACTCTCTTCTATTAAAAGAGGGTGTCGAATGTAAGAGGTCATCGCCATTGACTAGGCCAACATCTCATAAAAGTCCTTGTGCGGGTTGATCAAGAGCCTCTCTGCGATCTCTTTTGCGATTTCGTGAGGATCGCGGGAACCTTCCAAGTTTAAGTAAAGCTTCCAAACCGTCGACCTTTCGACTCCCTTTACCATATCGAACCCGAGCCGGTTTCGAAGTCGGTCCCTCGTCGTTATGGCCTCGCCATCTTCGATATGCAGCGCCACCTTCACCGGGACGTAACCCATATCGAACACCAGACAATCCATCGACGCAAGATAGCTTTCCTTGTTCTCGTTTACAAGTTCCTTTGCAAACCTCTTGGCAAGGTCTATCGGATCTTCTACATCGTCATCGACCTCGATTGACCATAGCCTCTCCTTTCCAAGATCGGCTAAGACATCGCCGTAACCCATTCTCCGGATCAAGGTGTTCTTGACGGTTACAGCTTCTGCGTCCGGTATCTTCAGCCAGACCCTGAGGTTGATCTTCATCTTCTCACCTCGATGTATCGCTTCATGGACTCGAATATCCTTCTTCCGGGGCCCGGCGCGTCAAGGTCGCCAAGGCCACCTTTCTTGGCGGGGTCGTGTGCTGGTAGCTGCCATGCAAAATTAGACCTTTCAGGATGGGGCATCATCCCGAGCACGTTTCCTTCAGGATTGCATATCCCCGCGATGTTCTGGACACTTCCGTTGATGTTCACAGGGTAATCGGGCGTTGAATTTCCCTCTTCGTCGCAGTACCTGAAAACCACCTGGTTCTCCTCGTTCAGGCGATCGATCAGGTTCTCATCAGCCGTAACCAGGTTGCCTTCGGCATGGGCGAGTGGGATCGGGAGAAGTTCGCCTTTCTCGATGAGGAAGGTTCCAGCACACCGATTCCGGGACGCGTCGTGTCTTAAAGTCGTCCAGGCGCAGTAAAAGCCGCGTCTTACGATCTGGTTTTTGGATACCATCACGTTCTGGGCGAGTGCCGCATCGACTCCGCCAACGCCCGGAAGAAGCCCTGACTCCACCAGGATCTGAAATCCGTTACAGATTCCCACGATCGGCTTTCCAGTCTCTGCTTCTTCTCGCAAAGTTTCCATCACAGGTTCTTTCGAGGCGATGGCGCCGGCCCTGAGCCGGTCCTGATAAGAAAAGCCACCGGGTATGACGTAACCATCGAAGTCGCAAAGTTCCTGGGCGGGCCTGTTCCATCGGAATATCTCGCCGTCTACCGCTGCGCTCTTGGCAGCAACGAGAGTTTCGTATTCGCAGTTGGTGCCAGGAAACTGTATCACAGCTATCTTCATCTCATCGCCTCCACCAGACCTTTGGTCCATGCATTCTTCGCGGCTTTGAGATCTAGATCTACTGCAACCTTTTCTTTTCGGGCCATGCTGATCTTGGGGCTGTCGGTCACCGCACCGAGGTCGATAACGTCAAGACTGTACTTTCTCAAGATCGATTCCAACATCTCTTCTTTTCCCTTCCTGCACTCGAGGAGGAATCCAGAAGACTCTGAAAAGATCAGCTTGTCAGTGCCAAGGTTGGCCGATCCTGCAGAATCAAGGCTCAAATTCATTCCAAACTTTGCCTTTCCAGCAAGAGCCATCTCTGCTGCGGTTGCGCCAAGGCCGCCGTTTGATATGTCGTGAGCCGAGACCACCGTGCCTTCGGCGATCGAGTCGATGGTCGCATAGATCATATTTCGTTCCATCTCGAACCTGACGTTGGGAACGTTCGCGCCGAGAGATCCGAATATGGTGCGATAGTAATCGGAGCCACCAAGCTCATCGAACCTCGGGCCCAAGAGATAGATCCTGTTTTCAGGCTCTTTTAGATGCATTGCGACAGCAGTTTCGACGTCTTTGATCAAGCCGGCGCAGGCGATGATCGGAGATGGGTCCACTGAGCCCTCGGGAGACTCGTTATAGAAACTGACGTTTCCTGATACGATCGGGACCGGCGTGTCTTCGTAACCTTTGAGCCAGAGAGCTTTTGCGGCGTCAGACAATCCTTTCACGCACTCTCTAAACTCCCAGAACGCTTCGGGCTTTTCGGGGTTGCCAAAGTTCAGGCAATCGGTCATGGTCCAGGGGGTCGCGCCGATCGCAGCCACGTTTCTCATCGCTTCTGCAACGGCTGTGGCACCGGCCCAGTAGGGGCTGATCCTGCCGTAGAAGGGATTTGAGTCGACTGAAAGAGCTATCCCGAACTTCTTGCCTCTGATAGGGGCGATCAAGCCTGCGTCTGCCTCTCCTGGCCTTATGATGGCGTTGCCCTGAACCTCGGTGTCGTAGTATCGGTAGATGTGTTCTCTTGATGAACAGTTGGGTGACGCCAATACCTTGAGGAGAGCCACGCTTAGATCCTTGGGTGGTGCTATCGTGGGTTCAGACAGATTGGTCTTTCGGGGTCGTTCTTCCCTTTGGTATTTGATCCCCTTTGTGAGGTGTTCGATGGAGACGTTGCAAGTCACTTCGTCCTTGTAGCGGGTGATGTACCGCCCGTTGGTGGTGACTTTTCCCACAATCGTCGCTCTTGCGCCCTCGTAGACGTTGGGAAGGTCCCAGTATTCGTTGTAGATCTGGAGGACTTTTTGGGTCATTTCGGGCGGGCAGATCAGGAGGAATCGTTCCTGGGTTTCGGCGCAGCTTGCGACCTCTGCTGGCAAATCGTCGCTCACCTTGTGGACCTTGTCAAGAGACAGGTCCATACCATAACCTGCGCTTGCGCCCATCTCTGATGAGGCGCAGGTAAAGCCGCCGCCTCCAAGGTCTTTGAAGCCGATGGTTATGCCACGTTCGCGAGCCAGCCTGAAGAGGTCTTGGTTCGCCTTGAATAGGACGTTTTTTAAGAAAGGGTCTGGGATCTGGATTGCGCCTCTGTTTGCCTCTTCGTCTTCTTCTCTTAGCTCTTCAGAGGCGAAGGTGACACCGCCAAAACCGCTCGTGTCGGTTGGTTTTCCGATCAGAATCACGTCGTAGCCTTTTTCTCCAGCTCCTGCAGGAGCTCTGCTTTTGATGATCTCGTTTTTCTTGACGACGCCGACCGCGACCACGTTGACGAGACAGTTGGTATCGAAGCTTTCGTCAAAGACGACATCTCCGCCCATTACAGGGACGCCAAGGGCGTTTCCGTACTGCCATATTCCGTCCACGACGCCTTCAGCGACCCAGCGGACGTGGTTTGAATCGGGGCCGTGTGGATCGCCGAACCTCAAGGGATCTGCGGTGGCCACAACTTTTGCGCCCATGCAGTTTACGTCCCGAACGATTCCGCCAATTCCAGTTGCGGCACCTTCGTTGGGCAGTATCTGGCTTGGGTGGTTGTGGCTTTCGTGGGCTATGACGATGCACCATTCATCGTCGATAGCTACGATTCCTGCGTCCTCTTCGGGTCCTTGGACCACGTTTGGGCCGGTCGTATGCAAAAACTCATCCAGAGTGGCGCGGCTGCTCTTGTAAGAGCAGTGTTCGCTCCACATCGTATCGTAATTGAAGAGCTCCGTGAGTGTGGGATCTCTTCCCAGGTTATCTGCTATGGAGCGTGCTTCTGGGACCGAAAGGCCGAGGCCTGCACCGCGTAGGTTCGCCTCTACCTCCTGGTCAGGAAGGCCGATTATTCTCAACGATTGACACCTCGTTTACAAAGGGATAGTTAAGCTCACAAGGGTCGTTATCTATTTGTCGATCCGGACTTTTGATAGATCCGCATTCTTGACATGCCAAGATCC
>CAZXBV010000054.1:5829-8133 GCA_964639155.1 uncultured Methanotrichaceae archaeon | reverse complement strand
TGAACGCATTCCTCCCCCCACTAAAGTAGGGGGGATCCTGCTGCGTTCGTCCTGATTCAAAATGGATTATCTCGTGTTATCAATATCGGATCTAGCATATTTTATATGGGATTATGAAATTGTATATTTATGGCACTATGTTTTGATGTAACCTCCTCTCTTGGCTATACTGACTAACTCTACTTTCCAAGTTTTGGTTCTTGCATACATTTACCAGATTGTAAGCCGAATTAATGCTATTTTTATCGGAATATGTGAGACGTATTTAACTCCATATGGTTCTCGTATTATGCGAGACACAAGGGCAGTTCATAAGCTGGGCGCGACCGGGGGAAAACTTGGAAAGTAGAGTGACTAAGTATATTCCTAAGGGCAAAATCAATATCAAGGGCCGAAATAACCGTCTAATCGGGCAAAGTAGAAGCACTTCTTAGTCATATTCATCCTGTACACATCCGCCCACCTAAGCTAATCTTAGTAACCTATATATAGTAAGCTCACGTTAACCATGTTTGTACGAGTGTGAATGAGTCGAGATAAAATCAGGAGTCCGAAAAATGGTCAAATTAGGATTAGTCACTTTAGAGCTTATATTAGCGGACCTGAAACAACCCGTCTTCGCAGGTGATGCGCCCTTCACGATGAACGTCACCGACACTCAATACGAAACCAGTTACGCCGATGGATACGATTATCAATGCGACGCAGGTCCCGATGAAGACGGCTGCGGCGATGGCGACTGCGGTGGATGTGGTGGTGGTGACTGTGGTGGATGCAGTCACGAGATGATGGCGGCAGCACCAAGTAATCCCACCCCAATCATGGGGCATATCGATGACATCGAAGAAAGAGATCGGACAAAGGATCGGTCCCCAAGACCTGACCGCAAGAAGCTACCCTGGGGTTTTAACCTCGGATTTGCAAGCTAGAAAAGGGGCCCGGAAATAAAACATTTCCACCCCCCTCAATTCTTCATATCAATCCTTACCGCCCCCTCACGTCCTTCCTTATGATTTACACTTTGATGGTCATATTTCCCCTTCGATCGTTCTTATTTCTTCTACGCTTCTTTCTGACTTTCTCATCAGCCTTTTCCCCACCAATCATGCTCTGATTTTTGCAGTCGTATTTCCATCATGCTTATATCGGTGTCAGTCGTTTCGATGGCTTCAGGTGATACTCTGCAGTCTTTGAACGAACTTGGATTAGAGGTATTCGAGGAGATGCTCGATTACGCCGACGAGCTCCAGGTGGGCGCAGTCGAACTGAAGAACGGAACCGTAGTGATTGATGCTGGCGTGAACACACAAGGTGGCCTGGGAGCTGGAATCTACCTGAGCCGGATCTGCATGGCAGATCTTGCAGACATTCAGCCAGTTCCTTGCGAGGTTGAGGGAGTTTCAATCCCAGGGGTGCAGGTAGCAACAGACCATCCTGTCATATCCTGTATGGCATCCCAGTGTGCCATGTGGCAGATAAAATCGGACAAGTATTTCGCCATGGGCTCTGGCCCAGCAAGAGTTCTGGCCAGGAAGACCAAGGATCTCTATCGGGCCCTGGAGTTTGAGGAATATTCAGACGTGGCTGTCCTCTTCCTTGAATCAGGCACCCTTCCAGACGAAGCGGCCGCAGACAAGATCGCTAAAGCTTGCAGCGTAGATCCCGCAGACTTGAAGCTGGCGGTTGCGCCCACAGACTCGATTGCAGGATCTGTCCAGGTATCTGCAAGAGTTGTCGAGACCGGTCTTCACAAGCTCTACTCCATGGGGTTTGACATAAGGACCATAATGACTGGCTGGGGCAAAGCACCGATCGCTCCTGTGGTTGGCAATGCCACGATGTGCATGGGCGCGTCTAATGATGCCATAATATACGGTGGCGAGACTTATTATACATTAGAGTATGAGCCTTTCGAAGAGCTTTTGGAGTACTTGAAAGGTATGCCTTCTTCTGCTTCGAGAGACTACGGCGTGCCCTTCTACAAGACCTTCAAGGAGTGTAACTTCGATTTCTTCAAGGTGGACCACAACGTCTTTGCTCCAGCCAAAGTCGTGATGAACGAGCTGAACACGAGGCGCACAATCGTCGCAGGAAAGCTCAATCCTCAGGTGTTAACCGAATCGTTCGGGATGGAAACGGTCGGAACCTAAAAAAAGCCAGAATGTTTGCCCCCGATCTTGGGCGTGGTAAGTCAAAGAATCATCCCGGATCCTAGAACGTGATCTTCAGTCCCTTAAATCGGACGATTCTAAATTGGACGATTCGTCACCGCAGGCACCCAGACCGTGGTCAAATCGTCGCTAT
>CAZXBV010000054.1:3616-5729 GCA_964639155.1 uncultured Methanotrichaceae archaeon | reverse complement strand
TAAATTGGACGATTCGTCACCGCAGGCACCCAGACCGTGGTCAAATCGTCGCTATATAGGAAGAATTTCTTCGAAGGTGGGGATGCTGTGACTACTTCGAGGGTCAAGGTGTGGGGCTCGGCTATATCGCTGGAAGAGAACCGATGAGTTCCAGGAGTGATCTCGTCGGTTATTTCCGTTTCATTAACTGTGCACCAGCCAGTCCAGGGAAAATCGTGGAACTCGCAGCCAGCAATGTACATTCCATCAAAATAATATTTTTGAACTGCAGCGCCACCAAAGCAATCGTACTCCCTTCCATCGACGGTCAGTCGAGCTTCCCTTATGGGACAATCCGGGACTACCAGGTTGAGGTCGAAGTTCTCGCTAAATTTGTAAGTGATGTGTTGGTATACCCCTGCATGCTCGGCATAATAGACCACACTCTCGACCAACTTCGCATCGGTCACGTTGTAGGTCATCAAGCCGTACGCAGTTCCGTTACGTGATGTTACATTTGCTCCGACCGCGTTCAATTGGTTCACTGACAAAAGAAGCTCGCCGGTAAGGAGTGCTTTTGTGCTCAGGTCGAAATCTGCAGTGCTCGCAATGACCAGTCGCCCATCTTCAAAGAGAAAGGCCCAGTCACAAGTCGTTTCGGCAAATCTCCAGACGATGCGCGAGTCGCTCACTTCAATCAGATCGTAAATGGCACCTACCCTTTCACGGATCACATTGAGGTCGGCAGAGAGGCTCACGTTCATCGAGGCTGCAGATGTTATCCCCATCTGACTCAAGCTTTTGTCCCTGAATGTCAAGTTCGCGAGGCTATTTCCGTCCCGAACATAGGATAAATCCAATTCTGAACCGAAGACGTCGGGTTCTTCATATTTTTCATCCATTTCCTCGACTTTTTTTGTGATGACGTCAAAAGAAGTCGTCCAGGTATCGTTTACGGCGATCGTCTCCACATTCCAGGTCATAACCCTGAAGTCGCCTTCAAAGGCATCCGAACTGGGCTTGACGGTGTAGTTTCTGATAGCAACTTCGGGGGGAATGGCGCACCTCACCTTCACGTTCTTTCCGGCAAGGTTTACCACCTCTTTTCCTATGTCCTCGTAGATCGACCTTAAGATATCTATATCTGGGGCGCTGTAATATCTTCCGCCGGTCGTTTCAGCCGCATCTTTCAGCTTATCTTCTGCTTCGGGGTCGTCTAGATTCAGGCCGATGGTATAGATGGCAATTCCCTCATCCCTCGCCCGATCTGCCTGAGATCCCCGTCTTCCGCTGGGCGTGTAATCGCTGTTGCCGTCCGAAAGAAGCACAATTAGTCGCGCATCATGCCGGCCGCTGGAAAGGAGGTCGATAGATTTGCGCAAGCCCTCATCCAGATCAGTGCCACCATGGGAATCTACACGATCGATGCTGTTGTTGACATAGAGAAAATTGTTCGTTGGAGCTACGAAGAAATTGATGTTGTCGTCCCAGGATACCATCCCAACCTTATCTCTGGAAGAGTTCATCATCCCAACGAAGATCTTGGCGGCGGCAAGACGCTTGTTTTCAGGATCGTTGTCGGCCATGCTGCCTGAGCTATCTATCGCCAAAATTACCTCAACAGATGCGCCCTCTAATACGCTCTCTCCAGTCACGGTTATGTTCGCGTGACTCATTCCCGGCATCGATCCAGGATCCAGATACCAGATCTCGCCAGGAGATAGCTCATGGCTGACAGCCAAGCTGATCTTGGCAGGTGCAGTGCTCATCACAAGGGATAATATCATCGCCACTAACAATATCAGCCTGAACTTCATGCCTTCTCCAATGTGTGGAATTATAAATATTGGCGCAATCTATTTCTGTGCCTTTCCTTCCTCGACGATTATGCGATCTTTCAGAGCGGAGACCGAAGATACGGAGACCAGTATGAACTTGCCTTCTTGCCGGTACCTGCCTCGCGGAAGATCTGGCTCGGGATCGACTACGAGATCGATCAGCTTTCCAGTCTCTGAATCGAGGATGATGTTCTCAAGCTCGCCCAGGACCCTCCCCTCGGCCGTCACGATCTCCTTTCCGGCTAAGCCCCGAGCGTAAATCTTGGACACGATCTCACCTGTAACTCACCTGTAAC
>CAZXBV010000054.1:0-3516 GCA_964639155.1 uncultured Methanotrichaceae archaeon | reverse complement strand
CTCACCTGTAACTCACCTGTAACCTACGTAAGAGCTAGGCTCTATCTTTACCCCGCCCTTGAACCGCTGGTTGATCCTCTCGTAGTAATGGATCATGTTCTCTTCAAAGCTTGGCCTCACTCTCTTTAGAGCCTCACGATAATGCCTCATTTCCACTTCCTTTGCGTCAGGATCTTCTCTCAAGGAAAGCATGACCGCCTCTCTGCAGAGCGATTCCAAGTCAGATCCCACATAGCCGTCTGTGAGCTCTGAAAGCTCTTCTAAGCCGACTTCGTCGCTGTTTGGAATATTACTGGTGTGGATCTTGAGAATCTCGTATCGCTCCACCTTATCCGGTGGGCCCACGAAGAGGAGACGATCGAACCGGCCCGATCTTAAGAGGGCGGGATCTATTATGTCGGGCCTGTTGGTTGCCGCCATTACCACCACGTCTTTGAGAGATTCGAGCCCGTCAAGCTCGGCTAAAAGCTGGTTTACCACCCGCTCTGAAGTTCTGTGTCCTTCTTCCATCCCCCTCATGGGTGCGATCGAATCCAATTCATCGAAGAAGACGATCGAAGGCGATACCTGTCTTGCCTTCCTGAAGATCTCCCTGATGGCCTTCTCTGACTCGCCAACCCACTTGGAAAAGAGCTGAGGTCCCTTGACAGAGATGAAGTTGGCGTTGCTTTCGTTGGCGACCGCCCTTGCAATCAGGGTCTTTCCAGTACCGGGGGGGCCATAGAGAAGAATGCCTCTTGGCGGCCTTACCCCCATCCGCTCGAACTTCTCAGACCGCTTCAGGGGCCACTCCACCGACTCGATCACTTCTCGCTTGAGACTATCAAGGCCGCCGACGTCCTTCCATGTCACCTCTGAAATCTCGATCAAGACTTCCCTCATGGCGCTGGGCTCGATCCCCTTTAGTGCGACATCGAAATCGTCGCCAATAACTACCATCTGGTCTACGACATCTTCAGGAATGTCCTCTTCCATATCGAGGTCGGGAAGATACCTTCTCAAGGCCCTCATCCCAGCTTCCCTGCTAAGGGCCGATATATCTGCCCCAACGAAGCCATTGGTTCTGTCTGCCAGGTCTTCAAGGTCCACCGAATCTTCTGCCGGCATGTTACGAAGATGGATCTGGAGGATCTCGAGCCGATCGTTTCTGTCCGGAACCCCTATCTCGATCTCGCGATCGAACCGGCCCGGCCTTCGGAGCGCAGGATCGATGGAGTCAAGCCGGTTGGTGGCTCCGATCACGACCAATTGGCCTCTCTCGTTCAGGCCGTCCATCATGCTCAAAAGTTGGGCTACAACCCGCCGTTCCACTTCACCGGTCACTTCGCTTCTCTTGGGGGCGATGGAGTCCAACTCGTCGATGAAGATTATGGAAGGCGTGTTCCTGTTCGCCTCTTCGAAGATCTCACGGAGTCTCTGCTCGCTTTCTCCGTAATATTTGGACATGATCTCGGGACCTGCTATAGAAAAGAAGCTGGCGTTGGTCTCGTTGGCGACGGCCTTGGCGATCAGGGTTTTGCCGGTGCCAGGAGGACCGTGAAGAAGAACGCCTTTTGGCGGATCTATCCCGAGCTTTTGGAAGACTTCAGGGTGGCGCAGTGGAAGCTCGATCATCTCTCGAACTCGTGGAACCTCGTTTCTCAGACCGCCGATGTCCTCGTAAGTTATGCCTGTGGACTTGACAGATCCAAAACCCCTAGCAGGCTTATCCAAGAGCGTGATATCGGTCCTTTCGGTGATGACGACCACGCCACGAGGATTTGTCTCGACCACCTCTAAGGGAATTGCTTCCATCCCACCCACGAAAGGCTGGCTTGCCGAGCTCATCACCGGCAAAATGTCGCCCATCACCACTGGCCGCTTCAAGGTCTGTCTCTTAATCTGGTCCGGGGCGTCTTCTCCATAATATATCTGAGTTCCAGGAGGTGGCGAGAGCACAATTTTCAGAGCCTCATATTCTTTGGCCTTTCTGACTTTCACCCTGTCGCCGATGCTCACCCCGGAATTGTGCCTGATGAATCCATCTATCCTGATGTATTCCTGGCTCCAGTCCTGCCTGTCGGCGCGCCACACCTTGGCAGCGGTAACCCTCTTGCCTTCGATCTCGATCACGTCTCCTGGCGAGAGCCTGAGGGTCAGGAGTGCGTTAGGATCAAGCCGGGCAATTCCGCGGGCAGAATCGTTTGGGTATGCTTTGGCCACTTTGAGCTGAATCTCTTTCAAGTCCCACACACCTCTAATTTAGGCGACTCCGCCGATTTAAAACTATCCGGATGGCAAAGGCCAAATCGCAATATTTTGGATCGACTATATACCAGGTCGCGGATTCGAAACTTTAGGATTCGAGGCTTGGCACTCTGGATCGAGAAACCTGCATTCAAAACCATGTTTCTTGCCCTAATGTGTTGGGTTTGGTTTCTGTGTTTTGTTAGTCGAGGTGACTATGCAGCGGTTCGGGCTATAGTGCTTAACGATACCTTTCAGACAAATCTCTAACTCGTAAGAGTTTGGGATTTGGCCTATTCGTATCGTTAAGCACTAATCTTTCGAGAACCGATTAGATTCATCTAATCTGTTCTTGACTATAAACGCAAGTCATCAAGCAAATCATATATATTTATGGACGTGAGATAAAGACATGGTGGTATTTCGTGGATTATAAAGATGATTTTCCAAAGCTGGTGATCAGCCTGGGTGTCTGTTACCTTGCCGCCTTTGCAGGTTCTTTTTTCACCACGCCCAAAATACCCACATGGTATGCGGCCTTGGCCAGACCTGGTTTTGCCCCGCCCGATTGGGTTTTCGGGCCGGTATGGATATTTCTTTACACCTTGATGGGAGTCTCTGCCTTTTTGATCTGGAAAGACCAAGGAAATGTGGCAGAAAAGAAGGTGGCTCTCGCGATATTTCTCGCTCAGCTCGTCGTCAATGCTTTTTGGTCCTTCGCCTTTTTTGGGTTAATGTCGCCTTTAGCGGGTTTTGTGGTGATTCTGGTGCTTTTGTCTCTGATAGTCGCAACGATTCTGAAGTTCGATCGGATATCTAGGGTGGCCGGACTGTTGCTGATCCCTTATCTTTTGTGGGTGAGCTTTGCTGCCATTCTCAACTTTTCGATCTGGAGGCTGAACCCTTGACTCGTGACCCGCCGTCACCAAAACCATTTTGTAATATCGGGGACTTTTATTAGAAGGTGATTAAAATGGCTGAAGAGAGCAAAGACTTGGGAAGCTTGATATACACATTCAATGAGGCTGCAGGCGAAGCTTTGGGAAAAAGAGAGGGTCACACGCCACAGATAGAGGCGCCAAGTGCAGTCAAGCCAGGCGAGGTCTTCGAGATCAAAGTTAAGGTGGGGCCGCATCCCAGCAAGGTCGAGCATTCGATAAGGTGGATAGAGGTTTACTTCTATGAGGACGAAAAGCCCTTCAACCCAGCGATGTTGGCAAGAGTCGAGTTTGCGCCAGTGCTCTGTGAACCTGAGGTTGTTTTGAAGGCAAAGCTCGAAAAGGGCGGAGT
>CAZXBV010000053.1:0-8294 GCA_964639155.1 uncultured Methanotrichaceae archaeon | reverse complement strand
ATCTTGCCAACAATGTTCTAATGTTAGATAAACACATCGCTTAAAAAATGATTGTAACTATATGCGAAAAAGGAAATCAATTAATAATATCTATGTATATGTCTTCGAAATTTGGAGTATAAATTGACAGACATATCTCTGTTAATAACTTAGGTGAATATCTTCGAATCCCCATACCCTAACGACGTTGTAAGCGTGGTCTTCTACTTCGGCCATTAGACGATAATCGCCAGGCTTGGCCATGGGATTCTTCAGCTTAAGCCTGTAGTTAAATAAGGGCGAATTGGATAACACAATTGGTGGAAGGGACTCTAAATGTAATTCTTGGGATGTTGAGGCGACCTTCATTTTACAGAAGTTTATACAGCTCGTGTCCCTGATCAAGGTTATATTGTTCTTATTGTACTCCATATAATCGATATCTGGGCACAATGTGTTCAGAAGATCTCTGGAGAGGTAATGATTGCACCCGGAATCGTCTATCAAGGCGTTGAAGCTGCCATCTAATCCAAAGTAAGCGAAGGCAGGTATCTTTTTTCCATCAGGTACCAACTGTAGAAAGCAAAACGTCGAGCGGTTCAGGTAATAAAGATAATCGCCCAAGACATTTTCGCTAACGAACACCGAAGCTATTAATATCTGTCCGTTGGATATCTCGCACATCTTGCCAGACCAGGTGAATTGGACTTCTTCGTCAAAACCTCCCACGGTTTCAAGATCAGACCACACTACATCTCCGGATTCATTGTTTACCACATAAAGTGTGACACTCTTAAGATTGCCATCAGGGTCGCTCACATTTACGCCAATTATAGCAGGGTTATCCAGGCTTACGATACTGGCGGGGATATTCAGGTATGCCAATGGGTTTGGAGAATGTCCAACCGCTCGGATCATCCAGTCGGCCCAAGTCTGATCATACTCAGGGAAGGCCCATTCAATCGGTCCATGTGATTCGTGGGACGTGATCGAAGATCTGTCAGAACCTGCACTTAGATCCAAACCGACATATACCCCTCCAAATTCATAGAAGTTGACGAAGAATTCTCGGGATACGTTCACGTCAGCAACGTCCACAAAAGTCCATTGAAACTCCTCTTCAGGGAATGTGCTGATTTTACCATCTGATTTTGAGATGAGGTTGAAATTTTCGTCCAAGATCTCGATCCAAAAGGTGTCAGAAGATGGATATTGCACCCGTTTTCCATAGACCTCTATTCCACAGAGGGTCCAGTTGTCACAAGGCGGTGTAAAGAGGACAGAATGTCCCTCCGGGTGATTCATCCAGACGGCGTCTTCCATGCTGTCATCGTCGTAGGCCATGCTTACCAAATTTTCACATAGTGTGGTTTGGCCTGCCAAAAGAAGAAATATGACAAGATACCTAACGACAATTTTGAAGATCACCTTACATCGACAATCTCTCGTCGAAATGTGACATATTTCCATTCTAATCCTCAATCGAGATGTTAGGTCGTTCCGCCCGGTCCTGAATAGATGTTACTGCTTGCGTTAACACAAAAGGTCTATGCCACCGTCACTTCCAGGTCCAGGCCAGTGAAGGCGTCCTTTATATCAGATCGAAGGGTTTCTGCCACCTCTTCATCTATGTCTTTTTCGAGGATCACCTTGACCTTGTTTCCCTCGACCTCGACCGTGTTTACCCTCTTGGCAGCAACTATGTTGACGCCTTTGGTGGGGTCAAGAACGCCGGTCATAATTCTCTTTACGAAATCTTCGTCTATCTCTCGCTTCCCCATCTTGGCCTCATATTTCATTATTGCAAGTTTCAGGCCGGAGATTGCAAGCTGTGCACAGTGGACCTTTTGCTTTGGAAGGCCGCCCAGTTCTTCGACCACGTCTTTGAAGTGGACTTCTTTTGCTTCAGTTAGGGTTTTTCCCTTGGCAAGCTCGGTTGTGACGCTGGTACTGGCTATGTTGGCAGCGCACCCAAAGCTCTGGAACTTTATGTCATCGATCACTTCAGTTTTCGGGTTTACTTTTAGGTAGAGCAGCACCATATCTCCGCAGGCGGCGCTTCCAGCTCTTGCGGTAACGTCGGCGTCTTCGATCGTGCCTGTGTTCCTGGGGTTATTGAAGTGATCCAGCACCTTTTCTGTATATCCAAACGAGTTGGCTTTACTCATGTTTTAGCCTCGAATTATCTGTAGTCCGTCTAGAGTCATCACTTTATGCCATGGTCTTTCATGGCGGCTTTGATCTTGGCAAGCTTGGACTTGATATGCTTTGAACCTTTGGTCTATGTAGCTTTTTGTGCTGTACCTCGCTCCTCAGATCTTGTCAATGGTTTTGCGGCCGTTTTGGCTGGCTGAAATATCCCATCAGCTTCTGATAGTATCGCCTTTGAGTCCGGCAAGGGTATCGGTCAATTCTTGGCATATTCTCTTGCGTTCTTTGTCTTCTATTATTGGCATCTCGTCCGGAAGCGTTAGGAGAATCCTTCCGCCAGTTTCATTTTTGAACAATTCGACCCAGTTTGGGGGCAGGTAATCGGGCATTTTTTTCCCCTTCATCGTTTGCAAGACCAAGGCCCAGGCGATCGATGAAAATATACATGAGGAGATCATTAACATAACTCTTGATAGAGACTTTGTTTGCAGGCATCGAATGTCTTACTTGATAAGTGGGTGGAGAAATGACCTTTCGATTCGTTGAGGAGATCGACCAGGTGCAAAAGGTCGTAGAAGAGTTTGAATCTGGCCGAAGGTCTAACCTGGCCATCATATCAGAGCCGTTCTACGGCGAGACCTCTCTTGTGGATAAGGTGGTGGAAATAAACGCCCCGAAAGTCCAAAGATTGAAGGTCAAAGACTTGGATGGTGATCTCAAGACACTGGGGGCCACGAGTGCAAACATCCTGATCGCCGAAGATCTTCACCGTCTTTACCTGCGAAAAATTGGGGGTTTCGATCTCATCCAACGTTTTCTCAGATACGTCGCTTCTTCTGACAAGCTCTTCATAACAACCTGGAACTCCTACTCTTGGAGCTACCTAGACGAAGCGTTGAACATTGGAAAGGAATTTCCCACCCAGATGAAGCTCTCCAAGAAAGACGCAGACCAGATTAAAGAGATGCTCCTTTCAGGTTACGAGGAAAATGAGCTGGAGTTCATTGAGGAAGAAACCACCGGGCCAGACCGAAAGCTGATCGATCTTGGATGGCACCCCTTTTCTTTCAGAGGCTTCGAAGGGAAGGTGCCAGTTCCTTATATCGACGTCCTGAAATTGAGAGATCGTTTCTCACGGAAAGAAAATAAATCTGTCGACGATCGGTTTTTTGAAAAACTAGCCCGGATATCGGATGGAAATCCTGGGGTTGCAGAGGTCTTGTGGAAGGACTCTTTGGATTATCCCAAGGTGGTGGATCGAATGGCTGAGCAAGTTTCCCGGATAGAGCTCGATTACGAAGAGTCGTTTGTCCTGAGCATAATCGTCTCCATGGGACATATTGAGAAGGGAGATATTTACGAGATAGTAGAATGTGGAGACGAATTGCTCTATGTATTATCGGAAAAGGGGCTAATATCGATGGAAGGAGAGGTCTGCACGATAAAGCCAGAGTCCCTCAAAGGATTAGTCGAACACCTTAAAAAACAGAAGCTGGTTTGGTAAATGGCAGAGAACGTAACCGATACGCTGATCCATGCGCCCCTTGTGAATGTCGATTCCACACTCGTGTTGAACACAATATTGATACTCATCCTGGCGTATGTTAGCTCACGGGCCGTGACCGCAATATTGGTTTGGGTTTCAGAACGGGTCTACGAGCACAGGATCTCTATCAAGATGGCCATACCCCTTTCCAAGTTCTCGGTCTATGGAATTGCCGGTTATTACATAGCAAAGTCCATACTTGAGCTTTCCACGGTCCAACTGGTCGCCTTCTCAGGTTTTGCTGGCGCTGCGATAGGTTTTGGGCTGAAAGATCTGGTAGCTGAAGTGGTTGGCGGAATCGTCATAGTTCTGGATAAACCCTACCAGGTGGGCGACAAGGTGAAGATCGGGAGCCATTACGGCGAGGTGAGTGATATAGGTCTTAGGTCGACGAAACTGGTCACTCCCGACGATAACTTGGTCTCGGTCTCAAACCAGATGTTTCTAAGCCAAGCCGTATCGAACTCCAACGCCGGAGACCAGGAGATGATGGTGGTAATCGACCTCTTCATAGACTCTAAATCCGATGCTACTTTGGCCATGGAGATCTTGAGAGAGGCTCTTGTCACTTCAAGATACGTCTACATCTCAAAGAGACATCCTGCCAAAGTTCTCCTGAAAGATTGTCCCTTTTACAGAAGGCTGAGGGCCAAAGGTTACGTCTACGACCTGAGGCAAGAGTTCGACTTTGAGACCGACGTTACGAAGAGGGCCTGGCAGGCTTTCCAAGAGGCAGGCATAAGACCTCCTCAACTCGCGTCCTTTGATGTTGTGAATTGAGATCAGAAAATGAGCGGAACTTGCCGCCCATAAAGGAACCCCTCTTATTGGAAGAATCGACAGGGCTTCGAATCGGTCTCGCGCTTTTTCTAGCGATGGGGCGGCTTGAAAGGCACAGAGCTCTATCGTTATCGCCACGGGCCCGCAAAATCGCTACGTAGTTTTGGAAGGCTCGGAAGGGTTATATCGGCTCTGAGCAAAAATGGCTCAGTATGACGGAAGTTCCCGAAATCCCCCGAGACCAAATCCAACAGCGTGTGGTGGCCATGTGGCTTGGCAGCTTCTACGGAAGCAGTGTCTACGTAGGAAAGAGGCTTGGCAAGAAGGGCCTGCGTGAATATCAGGACCTGGGCGCGCACCAAGTGGCAGACACCTTCAAGAAGCTCGAAATTTCCGCGCCCAAAGACGTTGCCTTTGCGGTAGCCACCAACGACAAGAACCTCTTTGGAAGCGAGGTCACCGTGGAAGAGGGCGATGGCTGGGCCGAGATCAGGCGGGAAAACTGCGCCCTCAAAAAAGGCATCGAAGCTTTTGGGAGGCTTGGCGCGGGCCTCGTTGCAAAACAGCACTGCAAGACCTGTGTAGACTCACACTGGCGTAAGGTCTTCTCGGATCTGGGCCTAAACCTCGAAGTGGAAAACACCGAAACCGGCTGTATCATGAGACTATCCAAACGTTGAACCTTTCGAATTATCGAAGCTATCGAAGTTGTTGAAGGGAGAAAGTCGCGGCATTCCAGCAACAAAACAACCTTTTGGCCGGAAAACTTAAACCATCTCGGGACACATTCCCGCTGGGGAGTGTGATCCAGATGATCTGGAAACGTTATTTGATATCGTTGATGTTGTTTGCAATCCTGATCGCAGGAATGGATACGGCCGCCGCAGATTGGCTTGATGGCAGCGGCCCTAATTACGGGGCGCTTAGGTCCTATTTCTCAGACCCCATATTCTACTCGGGTGGACCTAGCTCGAAAGTCGATTACAGCCAGTACCAAAACTACTTTGGATCAAAGGTATTCAAAGATCCAATCAGCCTTGGCTCGTCCAAGAGAGCGCCGATCCCCTTGGGAAAAATGGCAAGGGAACTTGCCGAAGCAAAGAAGGGTGGGACGAACGAAACCGGTGAAAACCTTTCTGCCGTTGGCGCCGACCCGAGGGAGAACAGGATGATCGATCCAGCTCTTCTATCCTCCAGGAAAAACTGGACCGAGACGATGGATTTCGTTCAGAACAAATCCTCTCTTCGGGTATACGAGGGCGGAAAATGGACGCAAGCCCAGGACGTGGAGACTCTCTGACGAAATGTAGTGTTTAACGATACGAATAAGGCCAAATCTCAAACTCTTACGAGTTAGAGATTTGGCTGAAAGGTATCGTTAAGCACTATATCTTGCCCATACCAGATCTATCGAGCGGATCTGGATTTTTTGTTGTACTTGTACATGATCGAGATGGCGTCGGCACACTGTTCTGGCGTCTGGTAGACCGGAACTCCGGCAGTTTCCAGCTCTATGACGTCCTCGATTGCAAACTCCTTTCCGGCGACGCAAGCAAATATCGGCTTTCCCTTGTAGTCGATATCCCTTAAGGAATTGACGTAGCTACCCAATATCTCGGCCTGGAGTATCACGATGAAACTTCCGACATCGTTGCTATCCACTCCGATCTCGATCGTCTTTTTCACGGTATCTGCATCCATGCTGAACGTGTAATCAACGGGGTTTAGCCCGCCCACGTACTCTGGCAAAAGATCGAGAAGTCTCTCTTTTAAGTCAGGTTCAAGTTCTGCAAGCTTCAGCCCCTCGTCTATGACCGCATCTGCCGAGATCACTCCAAGAGAGCCCGCATAAGTTATGATGAAGACGCCTTCCTTTGTGGGCATCGGCTGCTTGGAGATCGCACGTGACAAGTTGAACATGTGCTCGTAATCTTTGGCCCTGATCACTCCGGCCTGTTCGAAGACGCCACTGTAAATGAGGTCGTTTCCTGCCATCGATGCGGTATGCGAGGCCACTGCCTTGCGTCCGGCCTCAGTCCGACCAGACTTGAGCGCGACTATGGGCTTTTTCTTGGTGATCTCTTTTGCAACGTCGATGAATCGTCTTCCGGCCTTGACCGATTCCAGGTACATGCAGATGACCTCGATGTTTTTGTCCATGCTCGTAGCTTCGAGCATATCGGTCTCGTTGATGTCCAGCTTGTTCCCTATCGTGGCGACGATCCCAAAGTCCATGATGTGGCGAAGTCCCCAGAGCATCCCTGCAGCGCAGACTCCTGCCTGAGATATTAGCCCGATGTTGCCTCGGCTCAGGGCATCCACGATCCCGATCGACTGGACCATGCTGCAGTGGGTGTTTATTATGCCAGAACAGTTCGGGCCGAGGAGTCGAACCCCGTAGCTGTCGGTGATCGCCTTCATCTCTTCTTCGATCTTGCGACCAGCGTCACCCATCTCTGCAAATCCGGCCGATTCCACGATGACGTATCTTACCCCACATTCGCAACATTCCCGAACCACTTCTGGGGTCATGTTAGCCTGGACGAGGATGACTGCAACGTCGATTGGCGCTTTCACGTCGCTTATCCTCGGGTATGCTTTGATTCCCAGGATCTCTTCAGCCCTGGGGTTGATCGGGTAGAGTTCGCCCTTGAAGTCGTGGCCGATTAGGTTGCAAAAGACGTTCCATCCAAGCTTTCCTTTAGTTCCGGAAGCGCCGATGACGGCGATGCTTTTTGGGTAGAAGAGATCGTGGAGGTTTTGCGCTGGGGCCGGCGTTTCGGGTAGCTTTGGTCGATCGCCCAGGATGATCCTCGCATCGACCACCAGGTAGCCTGATGGGTAAAGGAACACGGGGTTTAAGTCCATCTCTGCGATTTCGGGGTGTTTCATCACCAGGTCTGATATCTGGAGCAGCAGCTTTTTGAGAGCAGGGATGTCGGCGGAGTGGCCACGGTAGCCTTCCAAGAGTGGGTGGCCTTTGATCTCTTCAATCATCTCTTCTGCATCGGATTTGGTGATGGGTATCGATCGCAAAGATACGTCTTTTAGGATCTCAACGAAGATTCCGCCAAGTCCGAACATCAGGATAGGGCCAAAGGTAGGGTCGTTTGTCACGCCCACTATAGCCTCTATCCCAGATGACGCCATCTTTTGTACTGCAACGCCGACGACCTCTTTATCTGCAAAGGAGTCGATTATCTCGTTGTAAGCCAGCCTGACCGTTCCGGCATCATTCAGTCCCAGTTTCACGCCGCCCGCGTCGGATTTGTGGACGACCTCGGGTGATACGATCTTGAGGACTACCGGGTATCCGATAGATTCGCTCATCTTGACCGCTTCGTCTTCTGAACGAGCCACGAGGGCACCGGTAGTCGAAATTCCCAAGTCTTCGAGGATCGCTTTGCACTCGTGCTCCATCAGGTAGGCTCTGTTTTCGTCTTTCGCCTGGCTTAAGACATCATCAAATAATTCCGTCATTTCACCCCATCTCCTATTTTTCACGATTATTAATTGGTTTCACCCTAATAATTCAAAGATTTTCCTTTTTCTATGTTAACATGCCAAATTATGCGCATAGAACTCCAGCTTTTCGAGCCACTTTCTGGCCAGACTGTGTAAATCCGACCTATCCTTTCGCATATTCCACGTTAAACTTTTCTGTTGCAACACCACCTCAAGTACAAGCATAGTCCAGCCCAACCCGGCCCAAAATCGCCCACTAGAGCGCCAGATCATTCACTATTGTCCGCCAATGTCCTTCATTGGCCTGAATGTGGACGGCGAGGATAGCAATCGACAAAAATCTGGTCACGAGCGGGGACTGTAGGAATTTTAT
>CAZXBV010000052.1:6012-8363 GCA_964639155.1 uncultured Methanotrichaceae archaeon | reverse complement strand
GTCAGTAATCGGCTCTTGGCCGGATCTTGATCTGAAATAGCTTGGGCCAGAATTTGCCAGTCACAAAAAGCCGATCGCCGCGAGGATCGTAAGCGATCCCGTTGAGGACGTCTGATCGCACCTTTTCGTCCTCGCTGAGGAGCCCAGATAGGTTGATCCACCCCAGGACTTCACCGGTTTTTGGTGATATCCGGGCGACTCGATCCGTCTTCCAGACGTTGGCGTATATCTCTCCTTTGACGTATTCAAGCTCGTTTAGGTTCTTGACAGGGACTCCCTCGTCCAGGACATGAACTGAATTCACCTCTTCGAAGGTCACAGGATCCAGAACGTGAAGCGTTGCAGTCCCATCGCTCATGATCAGCTGCTCGCCGTTCTGGGTGAGTCCCCAGCCTTCGGAAGGATAAGAAAAAACGCCATTCAGACTGAAGTTTTCAAGATTCCAGACAAAGCCGCCCCCGGATCGCCATGTGAGCTGGATCAGCTCATCCTGCCAAAGGCACAGTCCCTCTCCGAAAAATTGGGCAGGAAGGCCGCGCATCCTCAAGACCTGGCCAGATGAAATATTGACCTCCCGAAGGCTAGACTGGCCATAAAGTCCAGTGCTTTCGTAGAGGGTGCCGTTGTGATAGACAAGGCCTTGGGTGAACGCGGCAGGGTCATGAGGGTATGTCTCAACAATCTCATAGCCGTATACCTGAGAAGGAGCTGGCGCAGCTTCAAGGCAGCCTGAAATGAAGACGAAAAGGATGATAATGAGTGCAGGAATCATAGTGTGCGAAACCTGTTTTTCAGCCGAGTTATGATAAACTTTGTGGAATCTTGTAAAGCTACCCACACGAAAACAGGATAGACCCATAAGTTCTTTTATCCCGAACGAAAATGGGCGACGACAGGATGAAAGGCGATGTAAGAACAGAATGCGCGGCGACCATCAGGCGGTTTGAGCCTTGCGACTTTTCCGCAGTCTTGGAGATCGATAGAAGTGCTGGTGGCAAACATGAACCCTACCTTTTCACCCACTTTTACGAGAACTACCCCACAACCTTCATGGTGGCAGAAGTGGGGGGCCGATTGGCAGGATTGATTATGGGGTTTAAGCAATCTCCCCTCGACGGCAGGGTCTTTTGGCTTGCGGTTCGGCCAGGTTTTGAAGGAAGGGGCATCGGCCAGAGACTCATGATCGAACTTTTGAACAAGTTCAGACAGCTTGGCACCATGAGGGTCATCCTCGAGGTGAGAATCGGAAACAGAAGGGCTCAGGACCTCTACAGAGATCTCAGGTTTGAGGCGGCAGCGGCCTGTCCTGACTATTACCCCGACGGCGAAGGCGCCATAATCATGATAAGGATGCTATAGATTAATACTTCAAATATCATATTTGCACTCTACTATGCAGAAATCACTCGCCCCTTGGACACGTTCCTGAAATCACCACCAATGAAACGCCCTCACGAGCTAACTCCTCTTTTAAGACGGCTTTGGCAGCCTCGCGAGTAGTGGGCGTATCGAGCCGCCTCACCTTTACTATTGCCTCCAAAAGTGGCGTTGGGTCTGCAACTTTCTGGCCCCCCGTCATGGCAGCAACCCTGTTTTGGAGAAGTACCACCAAGACGTCTCGCTCGTTATACAAAGCGTCCATTAGGCCCTGGATTCCAGAATGGATCAGTGCGTAATCCCCTATGAGGGCGATCCCCTTCTTGGCAAAACCCGATGCTACGCCGATCGAAGATCCCAGGCCGTAAACCACGTCCACCGCCTCAAGAGGGGGCCTTACAGCTCTTATGTTGCATCCGGCATCTCCTGCGACTGGCACATCCAGATCTCGAACAGCCTCGTATACCGGCCAGTAAGGGCAATCATTGCAGATGTCCCTTGAACCTCGTTCTTGGGCGGTCTGAGGCGCGTCTTCTGCCCGGACCGATCCAGAGGAGTCGATCGTATCCAAAGCGAGCTTCAGGTCTTCTGGCTTTAGCCTGCCCCAGGGCAGGTCACCCGTCAGCTTTCCATAGACCTTATCGCTCATCCTGAGCTGAGACTCTATGAAAGGCGCAGGCTCTTCTGCGATCAAGACCTTTCTGTGATTCTGGATGAAATTGCGGATCGAACGCCAGGGAAGCGGATGGGCGTATCCTGTCACCAATAACGGAGCGGTCAGCTCTGACGCCACGCGAGCTGGTCTTCCCGAGGCGATGATCCCCACATCACCCTCGCCCTGGCAAAGAAAATTGAGCGACGACGTCTCAGAAGCCTCGCTCATCAGAGGCATGACATCTTTTCTGTACCTCTGGTGTCTGCCCTTTGCAGTCAAGTTCCAGATGGATCGATCGAACTTCTTAGATCTGGAAGGC
>CAZXBV010000052.1:0-5912 GCA_964639155.1 uncultured Methanotrichaceae archaeon | reverse complement strand
TGCAAGATCAAGGGTGGACCTGACGATCACCGGCGCGCTGATCTCTTCGGATAGGTCATAAGCCTCGTGAAGAGCGAAACCGAGCGATTTTGGATCTGGTGGGTCCAGCACAGGAACTTCGCAAAGCGAGCCGTAATGTCTTATGTCCAGCTCGACCTGAGATCCGCGTGGCCCAACATCCTCGGCCACCAAAATCACAAGTCCTGTCCCGATGGTGTGGGTGGGTGCGATCGAGAGTGGGTCTGAAAGGATGTTTGCGCCCAGGTGTTTTACCAGAACCAAAGATCTAAGACCCGTTGCTGAAGCCCCCAAAGCCACCTCCAAGGCCACTTTCTCGTTTGTGACCATCTGGATCCCATCGAGCGACTCGGCCGCATCTGTGATGGGATAACCTGGGACGTAGGTCAAAACCTCAACGCCTGCCTCTGACACGGCCGCCCTCAAGGCTTCAAACCCCGAAAATTTTGTCATCCTGCAACGTGCCTCTTCACAATTCACAAGGTTCTTCCAACATCGACCTTATCGATTCCGACCTCGATATCCTGCCATCGGTCCTATATCCCTAGATATTATATCTCTGGCTTTACGGAATCAGCAGACCTGGAATAATAGGGAACTGCCGCCAAAGCCCCTATCAGGCCTTGCCCATCTATCACAATCTCGACACCGGCTTGCTCTGCTTCGGAGACCGCGAGGTTGTGATTTATCCGCTGCTTTCTGCAAAGGTGCGCATAAGGCATCAGGGCAGAAGATGGATCAAAGCCCCTAGATACCACCATTCCCGTGTCTTCAGACACCGTGTATTTTTCCAAGAGACGACGGAAGTCTTCGATCATGCCGTCTGCCTTTCTGGGAAGACAGGCGAACTCGACCGCGGTGGATACGCAGTTTTGGGTCTTTGTGGGCACGGGAAATAGCTGGACGAGTGCGTGAGAGACGTATCTTGCCTCGGGCCGGTCCACAGCTTCGGCGATGTTATGCACCAATGACCAGGTGGCTCCTTCAGTCTTCGAGTCTGTATCGTCCACCCCGATGACGATCCTCTCCCGCCTGGGCAAAACGATGGTCCCTCGTCCCACTTTGCCACCGCCCGAATCGGATACGTTGCTCCGGATAACATCTCCTGCCCCTGCCCTCGTGACGGTGGCACCAACGCCGCCTCCACCAAGGCCAGCATATGTGATCTCAACTTCGTCTCCGTTCACTTCGACAGATTCGAATCCCGCAGACCTCTTGGAAGAGGCAAGCTCTAAGTCGGCTTTTCCGCGCCGGACCAGATACCTGAACCACTCTCCCATGGATCGTGACTGAACCACCAAGGGTCCTCGGGAATAGTGATAAAGAGACCATGCAGACCCACCATAACAGCAAGACCGCTCCAATATCTCTACCAAGTCGCCATCTGGATCGGCGATGGCATGAATCTGTTTGTAAACTACCGCGTAAGGATCTTCAAGAGTCAACACGCAAACCACCTCTCAACCATCGAAGATAAGGGTTCTCCTATCTGGGATTTTCCTTAACTCTCGATCTCTTTAAGGTTGCTGATAGCCTGAGGTGCGATCGTCTCAAACCGAGGTTGAATTGCTTATGATTTTTTGGCTTTTCAGATTTGCAGGCAACATCCTCCAATTTTGAGAATTAAAAAAATAGATTTTGCTCGTCTTCACGCAGTATCGATCTTGGCTGCGTCGTTTAGACCGAGCTCTTCGGTGGAGACCGCTCTCATCTTGTACTTCTGGATCTTGCCTGAAACCGTCATGGGGAAGGAATCGACGAATTTTATGTACCTTGGCACCTTGAAATGGGCGATCCGGCCCTTGCAAAACTCCTTTATCTCTTCTGGCGTCTGGCTGGAGCCTTCCTTCAGTTTTATCCAGGCCATCAACTCTTCTCCATACTTGACATCGGGAACCCCAATGACCTGGACGTCGCTGATGTCTGGATGGGTGTAGAGAAACTCTTCGATCTCCCTTGGATAGATATTCTCGCCGCCCCTTATCACCATGTCCTTCAAGCGACCGGTGATCTTGCAGTAATCATCCTCGTCGAGAGTGCCCAGATCTTCTGTGTGAAGCCACCTTTCTTCGTCTACGGCCTTGTCAGTCGCGGTCGGGTTGTTGTAATAACACCGCATGATCGCGTATCCTCTGGCACATATCTCGCCAGTCTCGCCGCGAGGAACTATTTTGCCAGTCTTTGGATCTACGATCTTGACCTCGGTATGAGGCATGGGCTGTCCCACGGTAGAAACTCTTTGCTCCAGTGAATCGTCAGTAGAAGACATGGTAATGCCGGGAGATGCCTCGGTCTGCCCGTAAGTTATGACAACCTCGTTCATGTTCATAAGGTTGCTCACCTTTTTCATGAACTCGATTGGACAGGGAGAACCTGCCATGATGCCGGTGCGAAGCGAGGATAGGTCGAATTTCTCAAAATCAGGATGTTCGAGTTCTGCGATGAACATGGTAGGAACACCATGAACTGCAGTGCACCGCTCTTTTTCTATGGCCGTCAAGGTGGAGAGGGGGTTGAAATATTCGGCCGGAATAACCATTGTAGCCCCGTGGGTCATACAGGCCATGTTGGAAAGAACCATCCCAAAACAGTGATAAAAGGGCACAGGTATACAAAGCCGATCCTGATCTGTGAACTTCATGCACTCGCCGATGAAGTAGCCGTTGTTCAGGATGTTGTGGTGAGTGAGAACGACGCCTTTGGGAAAACCGGTCGTGCCAGAGGTGTACTGTATGTTGATGGGGTCATCAAAGTCCAGTTGTTCTTGGCGTTCGAGCAACGTCTCGTCAGGCAAAGAATCGCCCATCTTCAGGACTTCGTCCCAAGTGTACATTCCAGGCGGTGTTTCGCCTCTGATTAAGACGGCGGTCTTCAGATAGGGCAAGTTCTCCGAAGAGATCCGGCCAGGTTTGCTGTTTTTCGCTTCGGGATCGACCTGGTAAAACATGTTGACGTAATCTGAAGTCTTAAATCGATCGATGAGAAAAAGCGCTTGCGTCTCTGACTGTTTTAGCGCATATTCCAGCTCGTGGGTTCTGTAGGCGGGATTGATGTTCACCATGATGATACCAGCCTTGGCTGTGGCAAACTGGGTGATGATCCACTCGGCGATGTTCGTCGCCCATATTGCCAGACGGTCGCCTTTCTTCAACCCTAGGCTGATAAATCCCTTTGCCGCGCGGTCAACCTCCCGCTGTAGCTCGCGGTAGGTGTACCTTAGGTCCTGATGAAGTGAGACTATTGCATCGTTATCAGGGTACTTTTCTGCGATTTCATCGAACATATCTCCGATTGTCTTTCCAATAAGGGGTTTCTCAGAACCCTGAAATGCATAGCTAAGGGATATTTTGCCCGGCATAAAAAGGTCGTCAAATGGTTCTTTACATATAACCATATCCCAACGTCTGTCTACATATAATTTATAAATAATAAGTATTGAACTAGCAAATATCTTATCTTTGAACGTATCGTTCTTATTTTTTAGAACAGTCATCAGCATATGCCCGCCAGGAAGGCGTTGAGGCTCAGATCCGATTTCGATCCGATTCCTATTCTTATTCCGATCTGACCCCCCTATCCAACTTTAGTCCAATTGGCGCTGCGAGTGGTTGAAATATAATGATTGAGAACACATTACCTTGTTGGGAAGGGTGAAGATGAATACAATCTCGATGATATTGTACCTCACGACGATCGTTCTTTCGCTATCTGGCCCCTCGGCGGGATTTGATCTCGGCTGGGGTGACGATTCAGACGATGAATATACGTGGTACGGTTCAGAAGCCCAAAGCGAAGTTGGCGAGTTTTTAGACAGAGGACTTGAAATGGGCTCCGAAGGGGATCGCAGTCTATCGATAGTCGATTCTACAGAAAAAAAGGCGCGCACATCCTTGGATATTCCGATGGGAGCTTGGGCCAAGTTGATGCTCGCGCCCACTCTCAGCGGAGAGCTGCAGCTCTATTGCCGCTATCCCACGGGTACTGTGGATTTGCTTTTAGCAGAAGACGTAGAAAGTGGCCACACCTACGTTGCCGGGTACCTTGCCGAATGGGTTGGCGACTATGAGGTTTGGTACACCCTCGATGGGTCCAAAAGCAACTCAGTCCAGTTCCACGTGAAAGAAGATTGGGAACTGGGAAACTCCATATCTATAGGCGCGCCCGGGCCAGGTTCTGCATCGAACATGTTAGGATCTGGAAGGGGTGGCGGCATGTCCAAGTCAGTGGGAATGACACCAGCCTCGCCGGTTGCATACAGTTATTCGGCACCAGCAGCTGCGAGCTCAAACATTGGTCTTGCTGCAGGTGGCGCAAAAGACGTCAACAACTTCCGGGAGAATATCGACCAGGGCTATCTGCCCTTGCCAACTGACTTGACTTATGAGGGATTGTTCTACGATTACTACTTCGATACAGGAACGGAAGAAGTGTGTCAAAAGCTCTTCTGCCCGTCTTACAGCTACGCCATATCCAAAGATCCATTCTCCAAAGAACCTCAGCACTACCTATCAGTGGGGCTCAACTCAGGGATCACTGACTTTCAAAGAAAGAAGCTGAACCTCGTCGTCGTTTTGGATTACTCTGGCTCGATGGGCAGTCCATTCAGTGAGTACTACTACGATCGATTCGGGAATAGGGTAGATGTCAGCGAAGCCGAAGGCTTGGGCAAAACAAAGATGGAGATCGCAGATCAGGCTGTGGTGGACTTATTGGCTCATCTGGAAGAAGACGATCGTTTCGGTATGGTGATATTCAGCAACGATGCCTTCGTCGTGGAGCCCTTGACAGAGATGGGCGACAAGAATCAAGAGACACTAAACGAGCGCATCCTCGATATCGAAGAGTACGGCGGAACGAACATGGAATCAGGGATGGAAAAAGGGGCCACTCTATTTAGAACGTTCCTCGATGCAGACCCTTCGGAACGTGAGAACAGGATAATCTTCTTGACCGATGCCATGCCGAACCTGGGACGCACAGGCGAAGGCGATCTTTTCAGCATACTCGAAGAGAACGCAGATCATAGGCTCTATACGACCTTTATCGGGATAGGCGTTGACTTCAACACAGAACTTGTGGAAGAGGTCACCAAGATCAAAGGGGCTAACTATTATTCAGTCCATTCTGCAAGCGAATTTGATGAAAGGATGGATGAAGAGTTCGACTACATGGTAACTCCACTGGTATTCGATCTCCTGCTCGATCTGGACGCTCCAGGATATCAGATAGAGACGGTTTATGGATCACCAGAGGCCGATGAAGCCACAGGAGAGATCATGAAGGTCAACACGCTCTTCCCCTCAAAGGCAGAAAGTGGCGCGGTCAAAGGCGGGGTGGTGCTGATCAAGCTAAAACAGATCTCGCCCGATGGAAATATCTGGCTCAAGGTGAGCTACGAGGACCGGAACGGCAAAGAGGATGTCAGCGAAGCTTTGGTAATCGTCCCAGATGCTAAGCCAGACTTCTACCAGAATAATGGTATACACAAGGCCATCCTTCTTTCCAGGTATGCAGACCTTCTAAAAAGCTGGATGACGAACGAAAGGAGTGCCTTCGATTCTGGGGAACCTGTCTTGCCCACTGTTAGCCTGGAGCGAGGAATCGTTCTGCCACCAGAGCTCGGCGAGTGGGAACGCCAGTCTTTGCCGTTGCGGGTGTCTGAACCCTATAGAGCGCTTTTCAGCGTATTTGGCACGTATTTTGAACAGGAAAGCGAGGCGATAGGGGACATAGACCTGCAACAAGAAGAGATCGTTCTGGATAAATTGAGCAGTTACAAAGGTAGTGTGGGCGGGGATTAGAGCTGCCTAACGCAGACGTTCGTTTTTTTTGGCGCACCGGGGTGGGTGCGCCATCAAATATTTGGGCCAAAGATTGGGAGGTTGGCGCGTCCA